>JBEATG010000272.1:0-3780 GCA_041162035.1 Bacteroidota bacterium | reverse complement strand
GCATTTCAATTAGAACGTGGTGGCACTTGGGACAAAGGAAAAGGCTGTGATAGTTTTGCACCACTTGGACCATGGTTAGTGACGAAAGATGAAATACCTAATCCACATAATTTAAGATTGTGGTTATCCTTGAATGGAAAAATAATGCAGGATGGAAATACCGATGATTTAATTTTTAATGTCCCCACCCTCATCTCTTATTTAAGTCAATTTATGACTTTATTACCTGGAGATGTTATCAGTACAGGAACCCCAGCTGGCGTTGGATTAGGCTTCACACCCAATATTTATTTGAAGGAGGGTGATGTGGTAGAATTAGGTATTGATGGATTAGGCACGAGCAAACAAAATATTATCGCATACAAACCATAAATCATGAATTTACATTTGCAAGAAAAAGTAATTATAGTTTCCGGTGGTGCTAAAGGTATTGGTGAAGGTATCTCTACCTTATTGGCACAGGAGGGTGCGATACCTGTAATTATTGGGCGCGACGAAAACGATAATAATAAATTTGTCGCAAGCCTACAAGCAAATGGATATAAGGCAGGTCAAGTGGTAGCGGAATTAAGTGACCCATTGCAATGTGAAAATGCAATTAAACAAATAGCGGCAACTTATGGACGCATTGATGGATTAGTCAATAATGCGGGCGTGAATGATACTATTAATTTAGAAAACGGGAACTATGAAGGTTTCATGTCGAGCTTACATAAAAATGTAGTACATTATTATTTATTAGCACACCATGCAATACCCTATATAAAAATTGCAAAGGGAAGTATTGTAAATATAAGTTCAAAAGTAGCCGATACGGGACAAGGCGAAACATCTGGATATGCTGCAGCGAATGGTGCAAGAAATGCTTTAACCAGAGAATGGGCAGTGGAATTATTAAAATATGGCATTCGTGTTAATGCCGTTATTGTTGCTGAATGTTTTACACCACTCTATGATAAATGGATTAAATTTTTACCCAACCCGGAAGAAAAATTAGCACAGATACAATCTAAAATTCCTTTGGGAAATAGATTTACCACCACGGAAGAAATTGCCAATACCGTGGCCTTTTTACTTTCTAGCGCTTCCAGTCATACCACAGGACAACTGGTATACGTGGATGGCGGCTATACGCATCTAGACAGGACTTTATAATTCGAATGAAAAACTAAATAAATAATTCTTGGCCCTTTGAATTAAATTGCACTTTCAATTTAACCTATATCAATTCTATGCAAAAGAAAGTACTAGTAAGTGGCTGTTTCGATTTATTACATAGTGGGCATATTGCTTTTTTAAAAAGCGCAGCTACTTATGGTGATTTATATGTTTGTATAGGTTCCGACAACACGATTTACAATCTTAAAGGCAGATATCCTGTTATTACCCAAGACGAGCGGAAGTACATGATTGAATCGCTTGCATGTGTGAAAGAATGTAAGATCAATAAAGGAAATGGTTTACTTGATTTTTTAGCTGAGTTAGAAGAAATTGAACCCAATGTTTTTGTGGTGAATGAAGATGGGAATACACCGAATAAAGTTGATCTATGCAAAACAAAAAATATTGAATTAATTGTATTAGATAGAGTGCCTAGTGAAGGGCTACCTGCACGTTCCACCACCAGTTTAAGAACAAATTCCATCATTCCATTTCGCATAGATTTAGCAGGCGGATGGCTGGATCAACCTTATGTAAATAAATTATATCCAGGCCCTGTGCTTACTGTGTCCATTGAACCTACGATTGAATTTAACAATCGAAGTGGTATGGCGAGCAGTACCAGAAACAAAGCGATTGAATTATGGAAGGCACAATTACCAGAAGGGGATCCAACGCAATTGAGTAAGATTCTTTTTAGTTATGAAAATCCTCCCGGCACATTAAACGTTGCTGGCTCTCAGGATGCTTTAGGGATTGTGATGCCTTGTTTAAATTATTATCATTATAGTCAAGATAGTTATTGGCCTTCTGAAATAAAATCAATAGATGATGAAGCTATCTTAAGTTGGTTGGAGGAGCATCTTTATTTAATTCCACTTGATCCAAGAGGAAGTAATTATGATGTGTTGGCGAATACAAATATTACTGAAGCAGGTGCAAAAAACTTAGCAGATGCGGCTAATAATTGTTGGGATGCCATACAAGTAAAAGATGTTGCTGCTTTCGGCACTGCTTTTCTTGCCTCTTTTCATGCGCAAATTGCTATGTTCCCCAATATGGTTGATGAAACAATCACCCCAATTATTAATAAATACGCGACCGAGAGTTTTGGATACAAGTTATCAGGCGCTGGCGGGGGTGGCTATTTAATTTTGGTTGCTAATGAAGGCATTGAAAATGCAATACGCATTAAGATTCGACGCAAAAATTCGTTATAAGCCCTAATTTTAAAAAGTATCGAATTGCCCATTTTTGGTCAAAATGACCCAAAAAAGGCCCAAAATCAGTAAAAAAAGCCCAAAAAAGGCAAAATATTTATAATTATAAATAAAATAGGTTGTACTTTTATATTAGTTGCATAACTAACTATATGTCAAACAACCAATTCAAACGCGGCGAACTTTACAGTGTCATTAATGGCATGGCAACCACCGCGGTTGCCCGACGTCTTCAAAAAAATTTCCGCAATGCAGGATTAGAAATTACCATTGAACAATGGTCTGTATTATATCATTTATGGAAGGAAGATGGACTGAGTCAACTTGAACTAGGCAACAGAACTTTTAGAGACAAAGCAAGTACCACTCGCCTCATTGATAATTTAGAAAAACAAGAATTAGTTACGCGTGTTGCTTCCAAAGATGATCGACGCATTAATTTGGTTTACTTAACTGATATAGCAAAACCTTTGCAACAAATTACCTATGAACTTGCAAATAAAACAATGAATGAGTCATTGCAAAATATTTCAAAGGAAGAAATTGAAGTGGTAAAAAATGTTTTACAACGCGTGTATGATAATTTAACAAGCAAAGATTTAATATAAAATATTTAAAATAAGTTTTATGGAAACCATGCAATCAGTCATCAAAGGTGGGGAATGGATCATTAAGGAAGTAAATGCAAAGGATATATTTATTCCTGAGGAGTTTAATGAGGAACAACTCATGGTGCGCGATATGTGTAATCAATTCATAGACACCGAAGTGTTACCTGTAGTGGAGCGTATTGATAAATTAGAACCAGGATTGATGCCCTCCTTATTAGAAAAAGCAGGCGCACAAGGCTTATTAGGTATTACAGTTCCTGAAGTATACGGTGGATCAGGAAAAGATTTTGTTACTGCAGTGATTGTTGCCGAATATTTAGGAGGCGGTTATTCCTTTTCAGTTGCGAATGCAGCACATACAGGAATTGGCACTTTACCTATTTTATATTTTGGTACGGATGCGCAAAAAGAAAAGTATGTTCCAAAATTAGGCAGCGGTGAATTTAAAGGATCCTATGGATTAACAGAACCGAATGCAGGATCAGATGCATTAAGTGCAAAAACAACTGCAACATTATCTGCCGATGGGAAACATTATATTTTGAATGGTCAAAAATGTTGGATCACGAATGGTGGCTTTGCAGATATTTATACTGTGTTTGCAAAAATAGATGGAGAGCAATTCACCGCATTTATTATTGAACGCGGTACCGAAGGATTTACACAAGGACCAGAGGAGCATAAAATGGGAATTAAGGGATCATCAACCGTTCAATTATATTTTCAAGATTGTAAAGTACCCGTTGAAAATTTATTAGGTGAAATTGGTAAAGGACATATCATTGCAT
>JBEATG010000247.1:0-2751 GCA_041162035.1 Bacteroidota bacterium | reverse complement strand
TCCCTATACCGTCATCTTTACGAAATCAGATAAGGAAAAGCCAGGCGTGGTTGCTAGAAATGTAAAATCATTTTTCGAAATACTCAACGAAAAATTACAATTTTTACCACAAGGATTTGTCACCAGTGCTGAAAAAAAGACCGGTACCGATGAGGTACTCGCCTGCATTGATCAATACAATAAGCTAGTAGCCGAAGGCTAATCCACTAATTGACCGCCTTGTCCGCACAGCAGCTACTCGCAAAGGCTTCTGGTTTTGCTTTAAAAGCAAAACCCATTCCCAGAATATAACCCATCGCTTCCTTCAATGCATCATTGCTTTTAAACTGTGGATTGGTATTTATATCTGCATGTACTTCCATCTCCACATGGTATTCAATAAACAAATCACATAACTCATAGGCAATTTCAATACTCTTTGCTACTTCGGCCAACATGCGTTCCTTTAGATGAAATTTTTGTGTTGTTTTGTCATTGTGGATATACATAAAACCACCATTATGTTCTCTTAAAAAAACAATGACGGTCGCAAATTCTGTCACATTTGCTTTTACTTGACTATCCGTTCCAATACAAACTTTTAGTTTTGTTTTTTTGAGTGACTCGGCAATGATTGCCTGCCTTACTGCTTCCTTAATGGGAAGCGTTATTGTTTCACCAGTAAATTTTCTCCAAAGCATCATTTGTAATTTTAACTTCTTTGAACCATTTGTGTGTAAGTAAATTACCCAATTCATAGCGTTTACCCAATATTAGCTAGCATCAGTTTTCAACAACTAGTGGATAAGCCCCAATTTTAACTAAAACCGTTTAAGTTTAATTACCTTTACCCTTCGAATAATTTGACTTATATGAAAATTTTGTTACAATATTTAAAGCCATACAGACCCTTGGTTTTACTGGCATTTATCCTTGCAGGCATCAATCAAACCTTTTCACTTTTTGACCCAATGATTTTTGGGAAATTAATTGACGAGTTTGCAAAAAACCCTATGGTGGACCAATCAGGTGCCACTCGAAGCCAATCACAATTTATGTGGGGGGTAAGTAATATGCTTTTATTATTGGTAGGCACAGCAATGGTAAGTCGCATTGCTAAAGCGTTTCAGGACTATGTAGTGAATGTAATTATACAAAAATTCGGGGCCGCTTTATTTACAGATGGATTAAAGCATTCCATGCAATTACCTTATCAATCATTTGAGGATTTACGCAGTGGTGAAACTTTATCCATTTTAACAAAAGCAAGAACCGATTGTGAAAAATTTATCGGCTATGTGGTTAATGTACTTTTTGGGATCATTGTAAGCGTCATTTTCGTTTCCATTTATGCAACGCGATTACATTGGTCCATCATCCCCATTTACATGGGTGGTGCAAGCATGATTGCTTATGTGACCAATTTGTTAAGCAAGAAAATAAAGTCGATTCAAAAAAATATTGTTAAAGAAACGACTACCCTTGCTGGTACCACTACTGAAAGTTTAAGAAATATAGAACTTGTAAAAAGTTTAGGTTTGACCAATCAAGAAATCCAAAGATTAAACAATAACACTTATAAAATATTAGCACTTGAGCTTAGAAAAGTAAAAAATATCAGGTCCTTAAGTTTTATTCAAGGTACCATGGTGAATTTTTTAAGACAGGTTATCACATTCACTTTGATGTGGCTTATTTTTAAACAAATCCTTACCGTAGGACAATTAATATCATTACAATTTTATAGCTTTTTTATTTTTGGACCTTTGCAGGAAATTGGTAGTATTATTATGAGCTATCGAGAAACAGAGGCCTCCTTAAATAATTTTAATACATTAATGCAAAAGCCCATTGAGCAGGTGCCAGCAAATCCAGTTGCCATTGGGGAAATCAATAACTTATCCTTTAAAAGTGTTGGATTTCAGCACCAAACTGCCAATTTTAAAGCTATTGATGATATTAGCTTTGATGCAAAAATTGGAGAAACCATTGCCTTTGTTGGCCCATCAGGCGCAGGCAAAAGCACATTGGTTAAACTACTCGTAGGCCTTTACCAGCCTCAGGAAGGTGAAATATTGGTGAATGAGGTAAACACTGATAAGATTGATATGGGGGTGCTTCGAAATCAAATTAGTTTTGTTACCCAAGACACACAACTTTTCGCAGGAACCATTAGGGAGAACTTGGCTTTTGTAGCACCCAATGCAACCGAAGAAGAAATGTTGATTGCCCTTGAAAAAGCAAGTTGTAAAAATATTTTAGACAAAGGAGGTGATGGACTTGCTACTTTAATTGGCGAAGGTGGTTTGAAATTGAGTGGTGGTGAAAAACAAAGACTCTCCATTGCAAGAGCATTATTAAGACATCCACACTTATTAATATTTGACGAAGCCACTTCAAGCTTAGATAGTTTAACAGAAGAATCTATTACAGATACCATTAGAAAATTATCTGCAGAGCGAGCGCAAATCACTATTATGATTGCACATCGCTTAAGTACCATTATTCATGCAACTAAAATATATGTTTTGGAAAAAGGCCAAATTATTGAAAAGGGCACACATGAATCCTTACTATTAGAAAAGGGATTGTACTATGCTATGTGGCGCCAACAAATTGGAGAACGACGCGCTGCAGTATAAACTGAAAATTAAGCTACTTTTCTCTTTCAAACTTTTTACGTAGGTATTCTATTACGGAAGGATCCTCGAGCCCTTCCATATCGCTTAACTCAAGCTCAATTGCTTTGGTGCTTAATCTTATTTCAATGAA
>JBEATG010000201.1:0-3173 GCA_041162035.1 Bacteroidota bacterium | reverse complement strand
TAATAAAATAGTAAATTTTGAAATCAAAAAATTACCGTTGGCGCATCTTAGCATTCTTATTTTTTGCAACTACTATTAATTATATAGATCGTCAGGTCATAGGTATCCTTAAGCCTTTTATTCAAAAAGATCCTTCCATAGGTTTTAGTGAAGCCGATTATGGATTTATTGTTTCTGCCTTTCAAATTTCCTATGCAATTGGATTGTTATTAACGGGGCGTTTTTTGGATAAATTTGGCACCCGTATTGGATATTTTTGGGCCGTTTTAGTATGGAGTATTGCGGCCATATTGCATGCGATGGCTAGTGGTTTTAAAAGCTTTGCATTTGCACGTGCCGCATTGGGTTTAGGCGAGTCTGCAAACTTTCCAGCTTCTGTAAAAACAGTGGCAGAATGGTTCCCCAAAAAAGAGCGTGCTTTTGCAATTGGACTTTTTAATTCAGGGTCCACTATTGGTGCAATCGCTGCACCTATTATTGTTTCAGCAATTACGATTTCTTTAGGTTGGCGATGGGCATTTATTATTACGGGATCATTTGGTTTTGTTTGGATTGTTTTTTGGTTGGCTTTTTACAAAAGTCCATTGACGCATCCAAAAATATCACCCCAAGAATTAGCATTTATCAACCAAGATGATTCCGACATTGTGGAGGATAGAAATTTAAGATGGTCAGAATTGCTTAAATACAAACAAACTTATGCAATCTGTTTAACAAGATTTATTTCCGATTGGGTATGGGGCTTTTTTTTATTTTGGATTCCAGATTTTTTAAACAAAACTCAGGGGATAAATTTATCTGCACTGGTACTACCCCTTATCATTATTTATTCAGTATCTAGCTTGGGTGGAATTAGTGGTGGCTGGGTATCTTCTAAATTGATTCAATCTGGGAAATCAATTAATTTTTCCAGAAAATTATCAATTTTTATATACGCTTTATTGGTATTGCCATTAATGTTACTTTCATTTGTTGACAATCTTTGGATGGCAGTGCTTTTAATTGCGCTTGCTAGTGCTGGCCATCAAGGCTGGGCTTCAAATTTATTTTCAATCATTTCAGATATATACCCTAAAAAAGCAGTTGGTTCAATGATGGGATTAAGTGGTTTTGTAGGAGCCATTGGGGCGGCGCTTTCCGCTTCATTTGTGGGACTTTTTTTACAAGCCACCAATAGCTATTATTATATTTTTATCTTAGTATCTTTTATTTATTTAATCAATTGGGTAATTATTAAAATGCTAATTCCTACGATAAAACCCATCCAGGTATAGCAAAATGTGTATCTCATCCTTTGTATAAATATGGCTAAATTATATATAATATTGGCAATGAACTTTCAAAGGGGGTCAAGTGAATTGCATAATTTAGGGGGAGTAACATCTATAAAAAATAGAGCTAAGATATACCCATATGCATTTATTAAGACAACTTGAAAAGCCACTATTTAGTAACGGATATCCGCTTTCGGCTGAACCGAATCGCTTGGGTCCGCTTAATCCTAGTCAAGCTAATTTACCCATTGATCAAATCAGAGAAATATTTGCATTACAAGGGTATGTATGGCTAAAGGGTTTTTTTGATAAAGCGGAAGTTTTATCATTACGAAGCCGTTTTTTTAATACTTACAAAAATTCAGGTTTGTTACAACCAGAAAGCGATCCTCAGGAAGGTTTTTTTTCAGGTAATAGTGAATCGCCAACGAATTCAAAAACTTTGATGGAATTTGTAAGGACTGCTGCTTATGAAGCATTTTGTCTTCAGCCAAGACTTTGGCAGTTTTATGATGATTTGTTTCAAAGTCCTAGTTACTTACATAAGCGTAAAATTGTACGTTATAAGACCCCCGATTATTCTAACCAATTAATGAAAGGTCATCCGACAACAACTCCTGCGCACTATGATTTAATTTATTTACGAGGGGGCAATGATAAAGTTGTTTCAAGTTGGATTCCGTTGGGAGATACGCCGATAGAAATGGGAGGGCTTGTTTATCTGGAAGGATCTGCTTTACTTGGAAAAAAAATGGAGGCAGAGTTTGCAATCAATAATAAAAACCTATCTCCAGAAGAACGCATTAGTGCCTATAATAAAAATATGACTGAAGGGGGTTGGGTTGGGAAGGATTTAGGAGCGATGGCTGAAAAATTTAATACACGTTGGCTGGCTGCTGATTATGAAGCAGGGGATATGGTGATCCATAATCCTTATATGATCCATGCTGCCACTGACAATGTGGATGCTAGGGGTAGAATTCGACTTTCAACTGATATACGTTATCAAAGTATTCGAGAAGAATTAGATGTACGATGGGAAAATCATTGGACTTTAGAGGATATGTTATAATCAAATTTAAAAACACATTCAAATTATTTAAAGGACTTTGCTTTTTAATTAATGGTTTGAGAAATTATATGAGATCATCAAATAGTAAAAAATATTATGAAAATAGCGGATGTATTGCCTTTATACCCAGATAGGCTTTGGACTTTAGCCAAGCAAGTTGGCGTTACACATGCAGTTTCACGTTTGCCATTACATGAAAATGGGGAAACCTCTTTTGAGTATGCTGATTTATTAGCCCTGAAGCAAAGATTTGAAAATTTTGGTTTTAAGCTGGAGGTTATAGAGCCGGGAATTAATTCGCAGATGCATAAAATGAAACTTGGTATTGAAGGTCGAGATCAGGATATTGCGGATTGTATAAAAATGATACGTAATATGGGGGCCCTTAATATTCCTATTTTCTGCTACAATTTTATGGCGCAGTTTAATTGGGTTAGAACCTCTGTAGATACGCCCACACGTGGGGGTGCTATTGTTACTAGTTACGACCATAGTTTAATGAAGGATGCGCCCTTAACCGAAGCGGGAATTGTAACAGAAGAGCGACTTTGGGAAAATTTAAAATATTTTTTAGAGCGCGTAATTCCTGTAGCTGAAGAATCCAATGTTAAATTGGCTTTACATCCTGATGATCCACCGATTTCACCTATAAAGGGAGTAGCTAGAATAATTACCAGTGCAGCAGCGCTAAAAAAAGCGATCGAACTCGTGCCAAGTAAAAATAGTGGTGTAACTTTTTGTCAAGGCACATTAGCTGCCGCAGGAGAAAAGATACCGCATGAAATAGAAGACCTAGGTCGTCAAAATAAAATATTTTTTGTTCATTT
>JBEATG010000200.1:0-3524 GCA_041162035.1 Bacteroidota bacterium | reverse complement strand
AGCCACGATTAAATTGCTATTGCATAAACTTGCTGATAAGTTAAAATCAAATGTTGTATGAGTAAGCATTACCCAAGCGATGATATCATGGGTGTGATCAAAAAGGTAAGTGCCTTCCCGTTGTTGATGCTCATCCGATTTTACCAATTAGCCTTGTCCCCTTATTTGGGTGGTAGCAAGTGCAGGTTCACGCCCACTTGTTCGCAATACACCGCAGAAGCGATTAAAAAATATGGGCCTATCAAAGGAATTTTTTTAGGCGTCAAGCGACTCAGTAAGTGCAGGCCTGGTGGCGGACATGGCTATGACCCTGTTCCATAAAAAATCCCGAAGCGTATACTCCGGGATTTTTATTAGTTGGTATACCACCCAATTTCAATTTTATTTCGCAGCAGCAAAACGATCAGCAACTACTGACCAATTGACTACATTCCAAAAAGCAGCTAAATAATCCGCTCTTCTATTTTGATATTTTAAGTAGTAAGCATGCTCCCAAACATCTGCGCCTAATATCGGTGCTCCTTTTACATCAGCAACATCCATTAAAGGATTGTCTTGATTTGGCGTTGAGCTAACTTCTAATTTTCCGTCCTTTACAATTAACCAAGCCCAACCACTACCAAAACGCGTCATACCTGCTGCAGCAAATTTTTCTTTGAATGCATCAAAGCTTCCAAAAGCAGCGGTGATCGCATCCGCCAAATCGCCTGTTGGCGTTCCGCCAGCATTGGGTGCTAAACTAGCCCAAAAAAAACTGTGGTTCCAATGTCCACCACCATTATTACGAACTGCAGGGCTAATGGTTCCAGCTACTGCTACTAGTTCTTCCAAAGTTTTTCCTTCGTTAGGTGTTCCAGCCACTGCTTTGTTTAAATTATCTACATAAGCTTGATGATGTTTACCATGATGAATTTGCATAGTCAAAGTATCAAAATGTGGCTCTAAGGCTTCGTGTGCGTAGGGTAACGCTGGTAAAGTAAATGACATATTTTTTATTTTATTGTTTCTTGAATGAGGGACAAAATTACACCGCTTTCCACTGATTTAAGCGAACGCAGGGCATTTTTTCTTAAATAGTAAGTTTCCGATTGATGTAAGCGAGTGTCAGGGCATTTTTTTCATATTTTGCCAATCATTAATGAGGCGTAAATAATTAGTTTCCGAAGTAATCCGTTTGTAGGATTACGCAGGAAAGCTAATTTTTACAAACGAAATTAATGAAACTATCTCTTTGCTTTAAAAAATGCCTGGATGAGTGCGGCACTTTCTTCCTGTAGAATACCCCCCACAATAGTCGTGGAAGGGTGGAATGGATTTTTTTCTGTAACGCGGCGGTAACTATTTTTTTCATCGTAGGCCCCAAAAACAATATGGCCTATTTTATTCCAATATAAAGCCCCGGCACACATGAGGCAGGGCTCCAAGGTTACATATAAGGTGGCTTCTGGTAAATATTTGGATTGTAAATTTTCACAAGCACTGCTGATCGCTAAAATTTCAGCATGTGCGGTGACATCTTTTAATAACTGCACCTGATTATATCCTTTTGCAATGACTTGACCATTCATGACAATGACGGCTCCCACGGGAACTTCATCTTCGTCAAAGGCCCTCTGCGCTTGCGAGAGGGCCTGACGCATAAATGATTCATGAATGTTATTCACAAAAAAAGTTACAGTTTTTTGATTTCAATGTTTCTGTAGGATACATTATTGCCATGGTCTTGTAATGCAATATGCCCACTAAACACTTTTCCAAAATCAGGCGATTCCTTTTTTGAAAACTTACTGTTTTTAATTAATTCCTTCCAGCTGTCGTCACCGATAGTGGTCGTAGCTGTTGTAACGCCATTTAATTTTAAAACCAAAGTCCCTTTTTTAACAATAATTTCCGCTTTATTCCACTCGCCTACAGGTTTTACTGCGTCATCAGGTCCTGCGATTAAATCATACAAGTTTCCAGCTCTGTGTTTTACAATTTTACCATCGCTATGGCCTTCGTTATCTAACACTTGCATTTCAGGTCCGGTATACCAAAGGTTTTTATATTTTGCTTTATCATCCTGTGCAAAAAAGATAATACCACTGTTTCCGTTTTTTGAAATTTTCCATTCTAATCTTAAATGAAAATCATCAAAACTTTCATCTGTAGCAATATCACCGCGACCTTCCTTTGTACTAGCATCCAAAAAAAGCACCCCATCTTCAACCTTCCAAGCTTGACCTGCAGCAGCTTCGCCATAAGTGTGCCATCCTTTGGTTGTTTTCCCATCGAATAAAGGAGTCCACTTCTTTTTTTGTGCCATTGTTTGCACACAAATAAATAATACCAATATGGAAAGTACAATTGATTTAAATTTCATTTTTTTATTTTTACTTGAATTACTAATTAATTACTTTTTCAACAACATAATATATTTTACCATCGCAATCGCATCTTCCTCTTTCACTTGCGGGTGCGGTGTCATTGGTATTGCACCCCAAACGCCACTGCCGCCACTGATTATTTTTCCTGCCAACATTTTAATATTACTTTCTGTTGCTTCATATTTTGCCGCCACATCTTTGTACGCTGGTCCAATTAGTTTTTCACTTGTTTTATGACAAGTCAAACAGTCACTACCGGCAATCAGTGCCAAACCTTTTTGATAATCAGGATTTTCAGATAATGGTTTTGGCGCTGCTACTACTGCTTTTGCTTCAGTGGTTGCTGTTGCATCCATTGTTCCTTCTTTTTTTTCTCCACCACCACAAGCAGCTAATACTACTAATGCAGACATAATTCCTAACACCTTTTTCATACTCGTTTTTATTTAATGATTAATTGATTTAATTATATACCTAAAATTTTCTTGTTAAATGCCTCATCTGATCCTGTATTTGCAAAATCATCAAAAGCTTTTTCTGTTACTTGAATAATATTGTTTTTAATGAATACGGCACCTTCTGCTGCACCGACTTCCGGATGCTTTATAGCACATTCCCATTCCATCACAGCCCAACCCTTAAAATCGTAGGCAGCTAGTTTGCTGAAAATATTTTTAAAATCAACTTGACCATCTCCCAATGATCTAAACCTGCCTGCACGGTCAATCCAATTTTGATAACCACCATATACCCCTTGTTTCGCTGTTGGATTAAATTCAGCATCTTTTACATGGAACATTTTTATGCGTTCATGAAATGCATCAATGTATCCTAAGTAGTCCATGCATTGTAAAACAAAATGTGATGGATCGTATAATAAGCAGGCGCGTGGATGTTGGTTAACCTTGTCTAAAAACATTTCATAAGTGACACCATCATGCAAATCCTCGCCAGGGTGTATTTCATAACAAACATCTACACCTACTTTATCAAATTCATTTAATATGGGTAACCATCTTTTTGCTAGTTCAGTAAATCCGGTTTCTACCAAACCCGCTGGGCGCTGTGGCCAAGGGTAAACGGTATGCCATAATAATGCACCACTAAATGTTGCGTGTGCATTTAAGCCTAAATTTTGCGAAGCCTGAGCAGCATATT
>JBEATG010000180.1:0-3636 GCA_041162035.1 Bacteroidota bacterium | reverse complement strand
CTCAAAACCATACTTATGAATAAGCTCAATGCTAAATTTAATGATGTTTTTCCCTAATTCAGATTGCTCCGGGTCTCTTAAATACAAAGACGGATTCATTTTTATCTGTACTTCTAGTTTCATATGTTAGTCCCTATATTTTTACAAAAGTAGTAAAAAAAATTTTACAATTATTTATGATAGTAATACTATTATTTAAAATATTATTACTATTTTTGTCTTATAAACTTAAAATTCAACCAAAATGAGTCTATTTAAACACATTAAAAACGATTTGCCAGCAAGTATTGTGGTATTTTTTGTCGCTGTACCCTTATGTTTAGGTATTGCACTTGCTTCTGGTGCCCCTTTATTTGCAGGTATTATAGCAGGGATTGTTGGGGGAATAGTTTGCGGTATCGCTAGTGGTTCTTCTTTAGGGGTTAGTGGCCCCGCAGCTGGTTTAGCTGTTATTGTATTAACCTCCATTGCAACTTTGGGCGGCTCCTACCAATCATTTTTAACCGCGGTGGTTATTGCCGGTGTGATTCAATTGGCATTGGGATATGCTAAGGCAGGTTTTGTTGCTTACTTTTTTCCAAGTTCGGTCATCAAAGGCATGTTGACGGGGATTGGCTTGTTAATTATATTGAAACAAATACCACATGCACTTGGTTGGGATAAGGACGCTGAAGGAGATGATGCTTTTTTACAAGCTGATGGTCAAAATACCTTTTCTGAAATAGCTAAAGCATTTGAATACATTACTCCCGGTGCTTTATTAATTGCAGGGGTATCACTTGCGATATTAATTTTGTGGGATACCGTTCTTACCAAAAAACATAAAATATTTCAACTCCTTCAAGGACCCATCGTAGTAGTGGTATTGGGTATATTTTTTAATCTTGCTTATACCAATGGGATTTTACCTTTTAGTTTGAATGCGCAACAAATTGTATCTGTTCCAGTTCCAAATTCAATGGCAGATTTTATTGGACAATTTACATTTCCTGATTTTTCTGCAATTACCAATTTTGAAGTTTGGAAAATTGCCATTGTATTAGCAATCGTGGCTAGTTTGGAAACTTTATTATCTGTGGAAGCAACAGATAAGTTGGATCCAGATAAAAGAGTTACTCCTACCAATCGAGAATTAAAAGCGCAAGGCTTGGGAAATATTGTATCAGGATTAATTGGAGGATTACCAGTGACTCAGGTGATTGTGAGAAGTTCAGCAAATATAAATTTTGGTGGTAAAACTAAAATGTCTACCATATTACATGGTGTATTTTTATTAATCAGTGCCATATTTATAGCGAGCTTATTGAATTTAATTCCTTTGGCTTCCTTAGCTGCTATTTTATTAATGGTGGGTTATAAATTAGCGAAGCCAAGTTTATTTAAACAAATGTATAAGCTGGGTTGGGAGCAATTTATTCCATTTACAGCAACTGTTGTTGCGATTATTGCAACTGACTTGTTAAAAGGAATAACAGTGGGTATCCTATTTGGAATTTTTTATACCCTAAGACATAGTTACCGCAACTCGCACCATGTTAAGGATAATGTAAGCGATCAAAATGGTAAAACAGTGCATCATATGGTACTTGCGGAAGAAGTATCCTTTTTCAACAAGGCAAGTTTGTTAAATACATTTGAATCCATTCCTAATAATAGTAAGGTAATCATTGATTGTACTAATTCTAAATCAATTGCCTATGACGTGATTGAAATTATTAAAGATTTTGAACACAGTGCAAAAACAAAATCAATTGAAGTGGAGAAAATAAATTTTAAGCCATAGCATGTTACGGTTAAATCGGACTATTTTATTGCTTGGTTTTATGAGTGTGATGCATATTGCAGCTGTTGGGCAATCGAATAATGTGGGTACTTGGTTTGTTTATTTTGGAAATCAAAAAATAAATGAGAAGTGGAATATACAATCTGATTTCCAGTATCGTGATTATCGATTTTTGGGTCAAAGAAACCAATTTTTAGCTAGGGCTGGTCTTGGTTATAATTTAAAACCACAAAATCATAATTTGCTTTTGGGGTATGCCTATATAGCCACTGACTCTTATGATGAATTTGATTTAAATACAAGTACAAAAATTGAAAACAGGATTTATCAACAGTATTTGTATAAAAATAAGGCAGGTGCAAATTCATTCATCCATCGATTTCGATTGGAAGAGCGTTTTTTTCCCAATGAATTTGGCTTAAGAGCAAGGTATTTTATCTCAGTACAAAGACCATTATGGAGTAAAAATATTGCCAAAGGCAATACCTACCTCTCAGCATATAATGAATTGTTTGTCGATATAAAGGATCCAAAATTTGATCGAAATCGATTATATGCAGGCTTGGGGATTGGTATTAATGAGTCAATAAGGGTGGAGACTGGTTATATGATTCAAGCACAAAAAAATATCACCAGGGGGCAGTTGCAATTAATACTAACTAACAATTTGCCATTTAAAAAATAGGGCATTAACAAAAAAATGATCAACTAATAAAAAAAATTAACATGAAAACATTAACAAAAGAAATGCAATCTGCGATAACACCTTCGGTTGCTTTAGAAATATTAAAAGATGGAAATAAAAGATTTGTAAGTAATCTTAAAATAAACAGAAACCTTTTACAGCAAGCCAATGAAACCTCAGATGGACAGCATCCATTTGCGGTGATTTTAAGCTGTATTGATAGCAGAACCTCGGCCGAATTAATTTTTGACCAAGGTTTAGGGGATGTATTCAGTGTGAGGATTGCAGGGAATATTGTCAATGAGGATATTTTAGGTAGCATGGAGTTTGGTTGTAAAGTGGCTGGTGCTAAAATTATCGTTGTACTTGGTCATACTAAGTGCGGTGCAGTTAAAGGAGCATGTGACAACGTTGCATTGGGTAATTTAACCGGATTGATTGCTAAGATCAAACCAGCAGTGGAGCAAGAATCAATTACTGCTGAAAATAGAAATTCAAGTAATGGTGTTTTTGTTGAAAATGTAGCAGAATTAAATGTGAGTTTATCAGTAAAAAATATTTTGCTAAAAAGTCCAATTATTGCCGAAATGGTGAAAAATGGTGACATTGGAATTGTTGGAGGCATACATGATATCAAAACAGGCGAAGTGAAATTTTTTGAGTAAGGGGTTTGGTTTGAGTTTAATTCCACATGTGGGCCATCATTTTGATGGCCCTTTTTGTTGTTAACAAATGTTTATACTAGTAATGATATGTAAACAAAACCCTTCAATCTTAACAAGATATTATTGAATAAGTAGCTTGTAAATTTGTACTTTTGCAAATGCTTTTTATGAATAGAAAATTTATTTTACTCCTTTTTATAGGAGTCTTTGTTATCTCCCATCAAATCAAGGCGCAAGAAATTACTACTGTAAATGGTACTGTGAAAGATAAGCTTACCGGGGAATCAATTATTGGTGCAGTAATTAAAATTGATCAGTTAGCCAATGTTGTAGTAATGTCAAATGAGTATGGTTTTTATGCTATTTCCTTACCTAAGGGTAGGTATGATTTAAGAATTAGCTTTGTAGGTTATGAAGAGAAAAGAGTTCCAATTTTACTGAATGCCCCTTTAATTACCAATGTTTTTTTAGAAAGTAAAAATCAACTTGCCGAAGTGGTAGTC
>JBEATG010000168.1:0-2643 GCA_041162035.1 Bacteroidota bacterium | reverse complement strand
AACTACCATTACTGAGCCCATGCATATTATTGATTGGTATCCAACATTAATCAATTTAGCAGGAGGTAAAATAAATCAATCAACGCCTATTGATGGGAAAGATGTTTGGCCTATGATTACGCAAAATAAAAAGTCACCCCATGACGCCATACTAAGTGTATCAACAAAAGGCCCAATAATTTCAGCCATAAGAATGGATCATTGGAAACTGATTTTATTAGCTGCTGATAGTAGCCAGTTAAAAACCAAAGCGTTTAATAAATACGAATCAGTTGCGCTATTTAATTTATTAGATGACCCTAGCGAAACAAAAAATTTGGCATTAAAATATCCAGAAAGAGTTACTCTTATGCAAAAGCGTTTAAATGAAATGCTTAAAGATGCAGTTCCTTCCCGCGCAAAGGATGCAGCTGAAGAATTACAATAAAGTATAAATTTTAAACACGGGCGGAACCTGGCTTGTTCATCAAACCATGTAACTCACTCAAATAATTCGTGTAAACATCACGCGGTGAAATATTGTGTTTTATGCAAATAGATGCTGCTTTTCCCACCACTTCACCCATCATCCCACAAGTTTTCATTACCCTAACTGGACCCAATCCAGATTTAGAAACACTAATACAGCGACCCGCCATAAATAAATTTTTTATGTTTCGACTATACAATGTTCTATAAGGCGCCCAATAAACACCGCCATATTCATATTCCACACCTCTCGTATAATCTGCAACAAATTCGTTGCTTTCAAAACCTTCTTGGTATTCCTTTTTAGGCGTATGCAAATCAACATGCCATGAACATGGAAATGCACTATCCTCAAATTTGCGTTGTTTTTTAAAATCCTCGGCATCTAAAATAATATCCCCCATTAATCTACGAGATTCTCTTTTACCTGCGATATAGGCAACCCAACCTAGTCGATGCTTAGGATACATTTTATCTATATTTTTTATCACATCCCAAGCGCCATACATGGCTCTAAAATTATGATCGCGAATTAGTTCAATATCATTCACTTGATCTTTGTTAAACCCACTTTCCCAATACCACATATTCGCAAAGGATTGCAAACCTTCTCTCCCAAAAGTTTTTTCACCTTTTCGGCCAGGGAAAGGTTTATCAGATAAATCTAGCGCCCAAGGACAATGCGGAAAGGGTTGATCATTATCACCAATTTCACATTTCATCGCTAATGCACTTTTGTCTTTACATTCACAGGCCAACACATCTTCCTTTTTATCTGTATCAAGAATATTAAAAAGATTAGTACTTCCCATTAAGTTTTCCACTTTGTATTCGAAATGGGCACCTGCTTTAAATCCAATGCTGGCATCACCAGTACAATCGGAAAATAATTTTCCTTTCAGTCGGTATTGTCGCGATGTTAATGTACTCTGAATCACAATTGCTTTTATAACATCTGATTCCGTTTCAACTTTTAAAACACGATGATTTAATAAAAGTGTGATATTTTTTTCTTTTTTTACTACGCTAATTTTTTGCGCATCGTCATAATAATTGGCGGCGACCCCATTAAATATTTGTCCCTCTCCTTTAATAATGGGAGGAAGAATTTCGTTTACGATATCACCAATATGTGGAAACAACTCTTTATTGGTGTGCCCTTCGGGCCATACACGCACTTCAGAACTTCCATTACCGCCAAGCACAGGTCTATCTTGTACCAATGCAACTTTTACACCATTTCTTGCAGCTGCAATAGCTGCACATGTGCCTGCCAATCCCCCACCTGAAACAATTAAATCAAAGGATCCTAACTCATCTGGGTTTTCAGGTAAGCCCAAAAGCTTACGTCGAAATTTTGTTAGTGATGCGATATCATTTGTAGGTTCAAAATTTTTATCCTTGCAAAATAAAATAGCTTCACAACGACCTTCAAATCCTGTCAAATCATGTAATGCCAAACTTGCTTTACTTTTCACTTTTACCAAACCGCCATCATGCCAATGCCAGGTTGCACTTTTTGTTCCAAATGTTTCATTTAGTGCAACACCATCCACAATTAATTGAAATTTACCAGGAGCACCAGGCGCATTCCATGGCGCCACCCAATCTTTGGTACGAACCCAAACACGATAAGTACCTGCGGAAGGAAGTGAAATTTCAGTAGTTGCATCCATAACTGGTATACCTAATCCATGTGCTAATAAATAAGGAGAGCCCATTTGCTCCATTGATTGTTGATCCAAATCCCATCCACCATGACTTGCGAATTGCTCAGCTTCAATAAATGCAAATTCTTGCGATGAAATTTTCATTGCCTTATTGGCAAGTAATGGAAATTGGCTTGCTAATAAACACAAACTGGTATTTCCAATATAACCTACAAATTGTCTCCTTTTCATTTTATAATAATTTAATTTCCTTTTAATTTTCCCACCAACCAATTGGTCATTTTTTCATTTTGCTCAGGATAGGTAAAGTGGCCTGTTTCAAGTGCTAAGAATAATTCCTTAGGAGCTGCTATCGAATTATAACTTGCATACATAGAGGTAGGCGGACAAGTTTCATCATTAAAACCCCATGAATAAAATCCTGGCACTTTAACTCTTTTTGCAAAATTTACGACATCATAATAAGGTAAGGTTTTTATTTTTTCTTTCGTGTTATTATACTCCT
>JBEATG010000163.1:0-3077 GCA_041162035.1 Bacteroidota bacterium | reverse complement strand
AATAACCAATCTTGAACACTGGTTGTAATTCCTTCTAAACTAAACATGCGTTACTGTTTTTATATAACAAACAATTCTATCTTTCTTTTATCTATCAATATCTGGTATCACTAAATCCAATGTACCCATGCTCGCCATTAAATCACCTATTTTACCTTCGACAGCTATATGATTTAATACTGATAAATTTGAAAACCCAGGCGACCTGAATTTAATTCTGTGTGGTGTGGTTCCTCCTTCACTTACTACATATACGCCAAATTCACCTCGAGCAGTTTCCACCCTTGTATAAAATTCACCCTTCGGTAATTTTAAAACATTTTTTGTTTTACCTACAAAATCGCCTTCCGGAATATTATCAATTAATTGTTCAATGATGCGAATTGATTGGTTCATTTCTTTTATACGCACCATGTAACGTGCAAAGGAATCACCTGCAGTTTCCAATACTTCATCAAATTCAACTTTATCATACACTTCGTAAGGATAAATTTTGCGAATATCACAGCTTACACCACTTGCGCGAGCTACTGGTCCTGTGCAACCATAGGAAATAGCATCTTCCGCACTTAAAATTCCTACCCCTTTGGTTCTGCTTTGGAATATGACATTGTTCGTGACTAAATCTTCGTATTCAGTTACCTTGGATTTGAATTGGGTAATGAATGCTTTTACCTTTTTTTGAAAATCAGGATGTAGGTCATACATCAATCCTCCTGGAACAATATAATTCATGGTTAATCTTGCGCCGCAAGTGTCTTCCATAATATCGGTAATCATTTCTCTTTCTCTGAATGCATAAAAGAAAGGCGTAAAAGCGCCTAGGTCCATCGCCATAGCCCCCAACCATAATTCATGAGATGCGATACGTGTTAGTTCACTCAAAATGACACGAATATATTTTGCGCGATCAGGCACTTCAATTTGCATTCCTTTTTCAACTAGTAAAGCGCAGCCTAAATTATTAATATGCGATGACAAGTAATCCATTCGACTGGTTACATAAATAAATTGTCGATAAGTTAAACTCTCGCACATTTTTTCAATGGAGCGGTGGATATAACCTAAGTGGGGTTCGATTTTTTTAATGGTTTCACCATTTAGGGTAACCACCAAATGAAGTACACCATGCGTAGCAGGATGCTGCGGACCCATGTTGATGACTAATTCTCCATCAGCACCTAACTCACTTGTATCTTTTATTATTTCAGTTTGATTGTACATGTGCCTATTATAATTTTATCATGTTGATAGGATCTTCAAAATCTTTTCTTAAGGGATATCCTTTGAAGTCGTCCTCCAATATTAATTTTCGTAAATCAGGATGATTCGTAAAATGCACGCCAAACATTTCAAACACTTCGCGTTCTAAAAATTCAGCGGTTCTCCAAATGTCACAAACGGTTTCAATCACTGGCTGTTCGCGATTCACATTTGCTTTGATCACGATGCTTTGACGATGTGTTGTAGCAGACAAGTGATACACCATAGTTAAATGTGTTTTAAAATCAACACAGGTCAAACAAAACAAATAGTTCATTTGCATTTTGCCATTACGCAATGCTAACATCAAAGGTTTTAATTCTTCAGCGGCTACGATTACATTTAACCATTCACCTGTTTCATCAAATGTGGCAGCAGGTGTTAGGGTAGGGATGTATTCTTTTATTTCTTCGTTGGTCATTGTTATAAATTAAGTGCTGTTAAAAACTATGCTGCTCTGTTGGATTGATATTTTTAATAGCATCTCTCAAAGCGCATATCCTTTTGCTTTATACTTTGTATTCTCCTCTAATTTGTTCACGCGTCATGCCTAATTTAATTTTCTCTTGTAAAGAAATTAAAGAGTGCAATAAAGCTTCGGGGCGTGGAGGACATCCAGGAATATATACATCTACGGGAATAATATGATCCGCCCCTTTTACAACTGAATAAGTGTTGTAAAAAAATGGACCACCACTAATGGCACATGCACCCATCGCAATTACATATTTAGGATCGGCCATTTGATCATACAATCTTTTTAATACCGGTGCCATCTTATTTACAATGGTGCCTGCAATGATAATGACATCTGCTTGACGCGGCGAAGCCCTTGCGACCTCGAAACCAAAGCGCGAAAATCATACTTCGCTGAAGCAGTGGACATCATTTCAATACCGCAACAGCTTGTTGCAAATGACAATGGCCATAGGGAATTGGAACGTGCCCAATTAATTATACTATCAAAAGTACTTACCACAATACCTCCACCTGGTGTGTCATGAACGATACCTGGAAAAGGTTCGTTACCAGCAATTTTTTCTTTTAACTCCATTTTAATGCTCCTTTTTTATGGGCATATAAAAAGCCCATGAATAAAATAAATATGAAAACAATAATTTCAATTAAAGCAACTATGCCTACTTTTTTTACAACCACTGCCCATGGGTATAAAAAAACCAATTCAACATCAAAAATTAAAAATAACAATGCGAATAAATAATAGCCCACATTGAATTGATGCCATGGAGAAGAATCAGTTGGGATACCACATTCGTAGGCCTGCCCCTTTTGTGCATTTTTACTTCCCTTCACAAAAATTTTCCCAATGATAATACCGCCTGCAGAAAACGCAATTGCAGCTATAAGTAAAGCAATCAATGATATCGCACCCATAGAATATGAATTATTAGTAGCCGGAAAATTACGACTAAATCCCAACAAAATGGGGTGTAAACAGGTGTTGATTGCCAGTTATTAGCAAGCTTTAAAAATATGTTTATAAGTACTGATTAATTCTTAATAAATATATTTTAATAAGCATAGGGGAACCCATTTTATGAGTATAAAAAAATTTCGGTTTGCAATTTTTTCAAAAAAATGGAAAGTGCTATAGCAAAAAAGGGGTGCAATTTTTTGGAAAAATTCAGGATTACAAGGCTGTCACATGTTTAATTTTTTTCGAAAAAAAACTGTTAATTTATATACAAAAATTAGAAATAATCCTATTGAAAAACCCTGGAATCAATCAATATATCGTCCAACCTTTACTAATTCAGTAGGTTAAATAGAAAATTTACGCTTAAATATTATAT
>JBEATG010000193.1:0-17144 GCA_041162035.1 Bacteroidota bacterium | reverse complement strand
AATATGCTTGGTCGTTTCGCTCGACATTCCTATTCCATTGTCCTCAATGGTAATGATCATTTTATTATTCACATTTTTAGTGCCTACTAAAATATCAATCGTTTCCTTGGAATACTTAATGGCATTGTCCATTAAATTAGAAAGTACATGTAATAAGTGCTCCTCATCTGCACTAAATTCTGGCTTTGTTGCAGCTAGCTTCATATGAATATTGGAAGGCTTTTCCTCTAATTGTAATTTATAACTATCCACCACTGCCTGAATCAAGTCGTGCACATTGACCGGCTGCATATTTAATTCAAGGTCCTTATTTTCAAGCTGCCCAGTTTCTAAAATAGTTTCCACATGTTTATTCATGCGCACATTTTCCTCCTTAATGATATTACTAAAGTAGGCGACTGAAGTAGGATCCGACTGTACTTTTGCGGTTTTTAAAGCATCCACCGCCAACGAAATGGTCGCCAATGGCGTTTTTAACTCATGCGTCATGTTATTAATAAAATCATTCTTGATTTCATTCACTTTACGCTGATTCAATAAAGAACGAATGGTTATAAAAAACGCAGCCAATACTACTATAATAAAAAGTATCGCCCCTAAAATAATCCACTTCAAAGAGTTTAGTAAATACAATCTTACATCAGGAATAACAATGATTAATGACTCAAAGGGGCCCACGGGTTCAATGACATCCTGCGGCATAACTGGTATGCGAACTTGCAAGCTGTTTAAATCCTCTGTAAAAGAATCATCAAAATTATTACTCCTTAGTTCAAGTATACTTTTTTTATCTGCCACCGCAAATTCAAAATGCAAATCGCCAATTTCAAACTTCTCAAGGGCGGATTTTATCTTTTGATTTAATTCTTTATAATCATAAATATCTGCAATTGTAGATTCATCAAACTTGTGCAAATGATACTCATTCTCTAAACTCAATCGCCCTCTTTTTGGCAAACGAAATGATAAACCGCTATTCATTTTTTTGCCAATATCCGTCACTACTAAAACACCTGTCTGATTGATTTTTTCAGACAATTGATTTCTTTGCAATAAAAACAAACCCTGCAGCCAAGTAATTTGGATGAACAATATCCCAATAATGGACAAAGTGATTAAAACAATAATAACGGAGAATGTTTTTTTCATATTCAGGGAATACGTAAAATTTCTTTTTTACGTACTTTTTTACACACTTTTTTACGTTATGTGAATATAAATAAAAATCCCTCCAGATAAGTCGGGAGGGATTCAATATTTTATAATATTTTGTTATTATATGATTACAAAACACCTTCAACCAGCACGGTTGTTTTATTATTAGCTACTTCCACAAATCCACTCTTAATGGTATATGCTTCCGTTTTAGTGGCAGTCATTAAAACTTTTACTTGACCCTTTCCTAAAGCACTCACCAAAGGAGCGTGCTTATTCAAAATTTCAAATAAACCATCAATACCTGGCAATTGCACCCCAAATACATCTCCACTAAATAACTTTTTGTCGGGTGTTAATATTTCCAATAACATGTGCGCAGTTTAAATATTCGAATTTGTTAATTAAGCTTGAGCCATCATTTTCTTTCCTTTCTCAATGGCATCTTCCAATGATCCAACTAAGTTAAATGCAGCTTCAGGATATTGGTCAACTTCGCCATCCATAATTGCATTAAATCCGCGAATCGTATCTTCTATAGATACAAACACACCCTTTAAACCTGTAAACTGTTCAGCTACATGGAAAGGTTGTGACAAGAATCTTTGAACACGACGCGCGCGAGATACGATTAATTTATCTTCATCACTTAATTCATCCATACCTAAGATGGCGATGATATCTTGTAATTCTTTGTAGCGTTGTAAGATCATTTTTACTCTTTGCGCTGTATCATAATGTGCATCACCTACAATCGCTGGCGTTAAAATTCTTGAAGTTGAATCCAAAGGATCCACCGCAGGGTAAATACCTAAATCGGCAATTTTACGACTCAATACTGTTGTTGCATCCAAGTGGGCAAATGTTGTTGCTGGCGCTGGATCTGTTAAATCATCTGCAGGCACATACACCGCTTGCACTGAAGTAATGGAACCATTTTTTGTTGAAGTAATACGCTCTTGCATCAATCCCATTTCAGTTGCCAATGTTGGTTGGTAACCTACCGCAGATGGCATACGACCTAATAAAGCCGACACCTCAGAACCTGCTTGTGTAAAACGGAAAATATTATCAACGAAAAATAAAATGTCTTTTCCTTTTCCTGCACCATCTCCATCACGGAAATATTCTGCAATCGTCAAACCACTTAAGGCAACACGCGCACGCGCTCCAGGAGGTTCATTCATTTGTCCAAATACGAAAGTAGCTTTTGATTCTTTTAATTCTTCTAAGTTTACTTTGCTTAAATCCCATCCACCTTCTTCCATGCTATGTTTGAAAGCATCACCATATTTCATGATACCTGCTTCAATCATTTCACGTAACAAATCATTACCCTCACGTGTTCTTTCACCCACACCCGCAAAAACGGATAAACCACCGTGCCCTTTGGCAATATTATTAATCAACTCTTGAATCAATACTGTTTTACCTACACCCGCACCACCAAACAAACCAATCTTACCCCCTTTTGCATAGGGTTCAATTAAGTCAATTACTTTAATACCTGTAAACAACACTTCAGTTGCAGTACTTAAGTCCTCAAACTTTGGAGCAACTGCGTGAATTGGACGACCATTTGATTTATCTAATTGTGGTAAACCATCAATTGCATCTCCTGTAACATTGAACAAGCGACCATTGATTCCTTCACCTACTGGCATTGAAATTGGTTTACCTGAATCTTCTACTTCCATGCCTCTTACCAAACCTTCTGTTCCTTCCATGGCAATCGCACGAACACTATCCTCTCCTAAGTGCTGTTGCACTTCAAGAATAATTTTTTCGCCATTTGGTTTTAAGATAGCTAAGGCATTATAGATTTCAGGAAGTGCATTCTGATTAGGGAATTGCACATCCACTACTGCGCCAATAATTTGTTTGATTTTACCTGTTGTTGCCATAATATTCTATTTCGGCTGCAAAGATAAGGTATTGCAAGATTATTGCAAAAATTGTAGGTAGATAATCGCAGCTAAAATTCCGCCAATAATGGGACCAAATACCGGAACTGCCGCATATTCCCAATCACTACTGCCTTTCCCCTTGATTGGCAGGATAAAATGCATAATTCTAGGCCCTAAATCCCTTGCCGGATTAATGGCCCAACCGGTGGGTCCACCCAGCCCAAAGCCAATTCCACCCACCAATAAAGCAACGGGCAAAGCCGATAATGACCCCAAATCGGATCCGGCTGGTTTTAAGAAAAAGATGCCTATTAAAAATAGCATGGTCGCCAAGGTTTCAGTTATAAAATTTTGTGGCAAATTACGAATCGAAGGGCCGGTACTAAAAACAGCCAATTGCGCCGACGCATCCTTACACTCATTAAAATGGTCCTTGTACAACATCCAAACAAGAAAAGCACCCAACATGGCACCCAATAATTGGGCTAAAATATATAAAGGCACCAAGGCCCAACTAAATTTACCCGCACTGGCAAGTGCAATGGTCACTGCTGGATTTAAATGCCCCCCACTAATACTACTAGTAATGTACACGCCTATAAAAACAGCAATCATCCATCCTAAAACAATGGAAATAAGTCCGCCATTATTTCCCTTAGTGTCGGGAAGCACTACATTGGCAACAACACCATTACCAATGGTGATGACGATGGCTGTTCCTAAAAATTCCGCAACAAAAGGAGTCATGTTATTCTATTTTAATTTTAAACGATATATTAAATTAAGAAAAAAGGAGCGTTAAAATACTTATTTCAAAAAATACAATTAAATAAGCTCTTGTGTCCGCCTATTTATTCCATTCATTTTTTACCAATTATTCGTCGCTTTAATCGCACGCGACCAACCATGAATACACTCGGCCCTTTCTGCTTCATTTACTTTAGGTTCAAAGGTTTGATCTATTTGCCATTTGGATCTCAATTCTTCCATATCCTTCCAAAACCCTACCGCCAAGCCCGCCAAATAAGCTGCCCCTAATGCAGTCGTTTCAACCATAGTGGGGCGAATTACTTTGGTGTTTACAATATCCGATTGAAATTGCATGAGCAAGTTATTATGTGTAGCGCCCCCATCCACGCGTAATTCCGCAATAGGGATTCCAGCATCTGCTTCCATTGCTTTTAATAAATCATAACTTTGAAATGCAATGCTTTCGAGTGCGGCGCGCGCAATATGCGCAGACGAAGTGCCACGCGTGATTCCAACAATGGTACCTCGAGCGTGTTGGTTCCAATAAGGCGCGCCTAATCCTGCAAATGCAGGGACAAGATAAACGCCATCCGTATCATTTACTTGACTTGCTAATGCTTCAATTTCTGATGAATTTCTAATTAAGTGCAAACCATCTCTCAACCATTGCACTACAGCACCTCCAATAAATACACTTCCTTCCAATGCATAATAAGTATGCCCATTCATTTGCAATGCGATGGTAGTTAATAAATTATTTTTTGAAGTCACTGCTTTTTCACCGGTATGCATTAACATAAAACAACCAGTGCCATAAGTGTTTTTTACCATGCCCGCTTGTGTACACATTTGCCCAAACAATGCAGCTTGTTGGTCACCCGCAATGCCAGCAATTGGAATTTCATGATGTGCAAATAATTGCGTGGTATGACCATAAATTTCACTACTACTTTTTACTTCAGGCAGCATCGCAGCTGGCACATCTAATATTTCTAATAGTTCCTTATCCCATTGTAGTGTATGAATATTAAATAACATGGTTCGAGATGCATTGGTCACATCTGTTACATGCACTTTACCATTGGTTAATTTCCAAACCAACCAGGTATCAATCGTCCCGAAAATTAATTCTCCTTTATTGGCAAGTTCACGCGCGCCTTCGACATGATCTAAAATCCATTTTACTTTTGAACCCGAAAAATAAGCATCAATTACAAGACCTGTTTTTTCTTGAATTTTTTGCGAAAGCCCTTTTGCTTTTAAGGTATCGCAAAAATCTGCAGTCCTTCTATCCTGCCAAACAATGGCATTATAAATAGGCACCCCTGTAATTTTATTCCAAACAACGGTGGTTTCTCTTTGATTGGTAATCCCAATAGCAGCCACATCATCAATGGACAAACCCTTCATACTAATCGCTTCGGTCGCTACACCCATTTGTGTGCTCCAAATTTCAAGCGGGTCATGTTCCACCCATCCTGCTTTGGGAAAAATTTGCGTGAATTCTTTTTGAGATGTTGCGTGAATTTGTCCTTGATGATCAAATAAAATAGCACGACTACTGGTCGTTCCTTGATCAAAGGATAAGATATATTTTGGCATTACAATCAGTTATTTGATGGTAAGTTAAAAAAAGAAATGCAAAAAACTATCTTCTGTTTTTTAACCATGATTCAGGATCCAAGGCAACTCCCTTTTCGTTATAAATCATAAAAGAAATGGCACCCTCCCCATCTAGGTTCACGCCCGACTTACCTAAAACAGTTCCAGCTTTCACTTCCTGTCCCACATTCACACTCGCATTATTTAAGTAGGTATACATCGTGAAGTATTTACCATGTTGAACGATAATGGTTAAATCACCATTTACATCCCCAACATAGGAAATCTTTCCATTGGCCACACTTCGAACTGAAGTTCCCTTGGGTGCTGCTAATTCAATACCGTCACTTTTCCGATTTAATTTAGTACCAGGAATATTTTCAACACCAAAATGTATATACACATACCCCTTATCAGCAGGCCAAGGTAAATTACCTCGGTTGGTTTCAAATGAAATGGAGGTTTCCCTCCCTTCTTCAGTGGTTTCTAATGCAGAATAAGGTCGGTTATCCGTCGTGCTCTTTAAGCCGCCTTCCCCTGCGCTTACCTTAGCACCACCGGCGGTTGCCGTTTTAATTTCATTGCTTGGCTTCGCTTTGGTATTATCATTATTGGATTTTAACTTAGCCAATCTGTCTTTTTCCTTTTTTTCTGCTTCTAAGGTTTCTCTTCGAATGATTGTCAAAATTGCTTGTTGCATTTTTTTACGTTGCGCTTCCTTTTGACGCACCTGCGCAGTAATTTCTTGCTCCTTGCTTTTTAATTGATTGACTACTTTGTCCTGTTCTTTTCTGTCCACCACCAAAACTTTCAATTGGTCATTTTGAACATTCAAAGTTTTTAATCGGTCCTTTTTATTGGAACTTAATGTTTCAATTTTCACCCCTAAATCCTTTTGTGATAAATCAATTGCCTGGGCTTGTGCAGTTCTGTTTTGTCGATAACTTTTCAAATAGGTAATACGCTTTACTGCGTCATTAAAACTATTAGCTGAAAATAAAAAACTTAAATATTCATACCCACTGCGGCTTTTGTAGGCAAAGATGATGCTTTTAGCATACCTCGATTTTAAAGTATCTAAATCCTTATTTAATTTCTGAATGTCGAGCTGATTGGTGTAAATAGCATTGTCTAAAATTTGTACTTGCTTTTTAATGCCATTAATCAAAGACTCTCTTTTTTTAATTTTATCTCGAATGACTGCCAATTGCCCCAAGGAACTCTTTTTATTTTTTTTAGTTTGCTCTAATAATCGGTTCAACTCATCTAACTCCTTACGAATGGACTGCTCTTCCTTTTGCAAATCTTCCCTTGAGCCATTTGCTTGCGCTTGCACATTTGCATTGGCAAAAATTAATAGTAAAACAAAAAGAATGATTTTTTTAAACATAATATTTTTTTTCGCAATAGTAACTACTTCCGCTTAACAGTTTTAGGTAAACCCATTCTAGGAATGGCAAAAGTATATTTTACGGGCTCGTTAAATGTAAATTCCTTCACTTCCATCTGAATATCCAGTTTCTGCTGTGCAACAATTGAAATGGTCCTATTTAAGGGAAATTGATATTGTCCAACATTGACATGATCCGCATAAGTAATGTCACAGGTACGATGCTGATTAATATCAATATCATCCAACTTTAAATGCATCACTTTGGTATTGTCATTATTTAATATCACCAAATTTTTGAACAACCTCCCCATTAAACTTACTTGTAAATGGTTGTTATTGGATTTATAGGATAAAATATTGCTACTATCCATAAATATTGGATTTCCTAAAATCAAATCTTGGAGGGTTTTAAATGTGAAAGGGATTTTGACCACTTCCTGCAAATAACTGATCGGTTTACGCTCTATGCTTTTTGTTTTATTTAAAGGATACAACAAAACAACACTATCTTTTTTTATGAATGCCTTAATACCAATAACACCCATGGCGCCACGAATCGTAATGTAAATTTGACTATCCTTAATCATACTCACATTGGCAATATAGGAATCGGCATTTTTCGAGGACTCGTATTCTACCTTTATCCTTGCGTTCATTGTTTTATAATCAAGCTTTGCAATTGCAATTTTGCTTAAAATATTTTTTACAATGGCCAGGGAATCTACTTTTTTTATTTCTGCAACAAATTGACTTTTGGTCGTATCGCTTTTAGATACCGCATCTTGAATAATTTGCACTTTTTTAAATGTGGCGCAAGAAGATGCTAGTAACAATAAAAAGCCAAATAAATATTTTTGTTGCACCATGTATGTAATTATTTTTTTCCAGTATGTCCAAATCCTCCCGCGCCTCTTTGCGTTTCGGCTAATGCAGTAACCGGCTCCCAATCCACTTTTTCAACAGATTGAAAAACCATTTGCGCAATGCGATCGCCATCATTAATTATTTGGGACTCCTTAGATAAATTGATTAAAATTACTTTTATTTCTCCTCTATAATCCGCATCAATAGTGCCAGGCGTATTTAAACAAGTAATGCCCTGCTTAATTGCCAAGCCACTACGAGGTCGAATTTGTGCTTCCCAATTTTCAGGAATGGCTAAAAAAAGTCCCGTGGGTACCAAACATCTTTCCATGGGCGCAAGCGTAATAGGCGATGTTACAAATGCCCGTAAATCCATACCTGATGATCCAGTCGTTGCATAAACTGGCAAGGGATGATGACTATTATTTACAATTTGGACTTTGTGTGGCATGTCAACAAAAGTAAGTAAAAATCAAAGGAATTAGCACTTGAAATAACCACAGTAAATTAGGAATATGTTAAAAATAAAAGATGGATCCAAATCTAATGGTATTAGACAAAGGATTTCTTGACAACCCACCCCCAGAAGGCACTAAGTAAGAAATATTAAACTTGCTTTGAAGGTACTGAAAACTAGTACCTAATGTAAAATATTGGCCATTACTTGAAACTTGAGATTCATACGTATAACCAGTTCTTAAGTAAAAAATATTGTTGTAATTATATTCAGCCCCAACGGAAGCCTTCAATGTTTCCCCTAATGGTGGACCATATTGTTTTGAAAAGGAATTGAACCAACTTGAAACCACGGATTGATTAAAATATTGATCATCGGTTCCGCCGGTGGAAAGATCAGGATATGCAGGCACTAATAATCTGTTTACATCAATTCCGAATTCAAGGGAATTATCACTATCAAATTTACTTAAGTATCCGAAACCTAATCCAAGATTGGCTGGTATAAAATACTTCCTTGTATTCTCATTGGAGTAATTTATTTTACCCCCCAAATTTGACATCAATAAACCTGCATGAAATCCTTGTCCATTTTCATTTTGCTTATAAAACATACTAATATCGCCTGCAAGTGTATTACCTGCTCTAAAATTAGTGCTTGAATTTAATAGTGCCCCTTGAACAAGCCTTGAGTTGATATAACGTAAGGTGACACCCAAACTTAAATTTTGTGTTAATAATATACTATACCCCGCATCAAAACTAAATTCTGAAGGTTTGGTATCTAAATACTGCGTACCATATTCATCTGAAAAAGTAATGTTACCCAAACTAAAAAATCGCAGGGAACTATTAATACTACTAAACTCATTTAACTTTTTATAGTAACCCATACTCGCCAAATAAACATCCGACAAACCCAAATCTTTTAACCAGGGTGTATAATTGATTAAAAAGCCGCTATTCTTCTCCAACATTGGCAACTTTGAGGTATTACCAAACAAGTCGTTGGCTTCAGGCGACATGGCTAAGGATAAATTTCCCATACCCGCTGATCTTGCATCAGGCGATATTCGCATAAATGGTACTGCAGTATTAATTCGCTTATTATAAATCTGTGCATCAAGCCCTTGGGAAATAAAAAATAGAGCAGCCAAAACGAAGATATTTTTTTTCATTCCCAATATGACCGATAATGCGTTTTTCATGATATTCATTATAATAATGTAAAGATAGTTAATGGTCGTTAATATTTAATAAACTTATTGGTAAGCTGTATTCGTTGTTGGTCATCCTTTACAATCAATTTATAAAAATAAGTGCCGGCTGGCAGCGACCCCACTTCAACAACATTTGATAATACGACCCTATTTAGGAGTGGGCCCTCAAAAGTTTTGGTCAACTGCTTTATTCCTATATTATTATATATTTCAATCGTATAGATGAGTGACTTGTTCCCTTCCCTTAGCTGGCTAATTTCAAAACTAAATCGCGTGCTAGATCCTACTGGATTTGGGTAATTGGTTAAATTTTTTAGCGACAAAATTCGACTATTGGGTACGATTACATTTAGCGTATCCTTATTGGAATTTCCTATTAAGTCCCAGGCCTTAATGATTAATTGATGCGGCCCTTCACTTAATGTGGGTAGTGCATACTTTATTTTACCGCTTTGATAGGTGTTCACATCAGCAGTATAATAATTATTTAAAATTAAGGGGCTTTGGGTTTCCCCGTCAATGACCAAGCTAATATCATGGCCCAAGGAGTTTCCAGAAGTTTGTATGCCCGAACTATCTTTTAAGTTGATGTATAAATTTGAATTTGCACTTATCCATGTTTTTTGTTTGTACTGATTCAAGGTATCATTAATGTATATTTTTTCAAAAATGGGACCAGTGGTGTCTGTCGAAATATTTTCTGAAAACGCATTTACAAACAAGCTATCATAAACACCAATGGCATCTATATTTCCGGCACTATTGGTCGCGTACAATTGCATTCTTAAAGCCCCTTGATTGATGGCCACCTCCTTCGGTAAAATAAAGTCAACACTAAACAAACCTTTACTTACAATCGCATTTCCTTTAAATAAAATATTGTCCTGCGCAGTAATATTTACAGGTATACTTGATGAAATATTAGCCAATGTTTTTTGCTTTTTTGGAATATCAAATAAAGTAAACTCCACCAACCCATCAAAATTAGTAAGTAGGTTTCCATTTGCCTTTATGGTTCCGGCTACCTGATACTTTCCGCCAGCTTTTAAGGTATCCTTTCCTTTAAATATTTTTTGATTGATTCGCTCAATAGTAACACCATAGCTTGGCTTAGCCAATTGCAATGCAGGATCACCCATCAAATTAAACTTAAAGGCATTGGTATAATCACTGCCCTTTTTCCAATAATTTGATTTTGCATTTTGCAAAGCAGCACCAATACTTTTGTAATTGTCATTTTGATCAGGAACTAATAACTGCTGAACAAATTCATCATTAATTTCCTTATTATTAAATGCAAAAACCAACCTACTTGCGGCCACTAAGCCTATGATTCCTTTTTGATTTTTTACCAATGCATCAAAACCTATGGGTGAAATTTGCGGTTGATCAAATGGCGCAAAATCACAACTAGCTGTAACCATCAAGGGAAGTTTGCCCGCATTATCCCATTGCATAATTTCATTTTGGGTTATCACCGCCTCCTCTGCTAACCGTGTATAATTTCCATGCCCTGTATAATTCAAAATTAAAGTTCCATTATTCACCATTTGCTTAATCAGATTATTCGCAAGTGGATAAGTATTACCTGCAGAAGAATTAATCGCAGGAAATAAATCCAAGTATATTTTTTTCTGATTCCATGTAGGTTGTTTTAATTTCAAGCCTGTTGAAATTTCTTCAGCATGTTCCAAATGCAAATTATAATCGCCATCATCTGCCACCCAGGTTAATTGATTACGCCAAGCACCTAAATTTTTTCCAGTTTGGTATTGTATTAATTTTTTAACAGCTACTTCTGCATCTATCGCATTTTTAACCGGCAATCTGCCCACCGACAAAGCCAATGATTGAATTCCTTGTGGTGCATTAATGTCATCCCCCTCTTTTAAAATTGCAAAAAAATCATCGGTAGCATAACTTGATAAAACAGAATTAGAAATCAAACTTTCATAACTAGGCACTTGTGTTTGGATGTCGATTTTTTTATAATCAAAATTTCCAATGCCTAATAACAATAAATACTTTGGTGTTGTTGTATTGTTTTTCTTTGCCTTGTCGTAAATATATTTGACATAGTTTCTAATGCCAATAGGGCTTGGCTGGCCTCCTGAAAACTCATTAAATACACGCCCAGTAGTGGTTACAAAGGTAGCTAAGCCATGATGCATGGCATGAAATTTCGCTAAACTATCTGCCGCTTTTAAATAGTTAGCTGCTGTAATAATGATATAGTCGGCCGCAGGAGTATTTAACAAACTCGGATAATCGATATTTAATACCTCCACCAAACTAGGTGTTTCATATCCTAATTTCGTGACGCTAAAAAACTCACGCAAGGAGTCTGCGTTTTGAATAAAAGTGGCGACCCCATTTTGGAAATTACTAGGCATCTCCACAGGATTTTCGGGCCGGGTTACTTCCCAAATTTTGGTGGATGCATCGGCATCTTTAATTTGATATTGAATTATTTTTCCAGTCCCCACTAAACTGGCATTTCGAAATCCCAGCGACTTTGCACCGCCATAAAAACCTATTTTTCTTTTTGCCTGCAGTGTGACATAATTAATCCAACCTGTACTACTTGCATTTGCACTTAAATAACCAACACCCAAGTTGGCTGATATTAAATTAGTATTCAACAAATTACTGGAAAATGGAATTCTGAAAGTATCCAATACCACATTTGCAGCATCATCATATATATACCCTGAAATAGGTGCAACCCCTGTTGTTCTTAATTTTTGATCATTCAAAGTCAACTCAAAATTCGCATTACTAGCAGTACTTGCTGCAGCATAATTCAATTTAAAAATTAAATCGGTCTGATGGACCAATCCCTCCATATTTAAGGTGGTTGTAATTTTTGCTTGTTTCCCCACACCCAAGCCCATGGCTGGGCCCCACCAAATTTGGCCACTATTTAAAATATTGATGGTATCCTTCTCCATCACCCATCTTTCATCAAAAATATCAGTGGTTGCATTTGCAATGTAATTTGAATTTGGCTTTTGAATTCTTTTACCGTCCTTTCCTAATGAAATAAAATAATACACCGAATCCCCGTGTGCATTTTTACTATGCTCAAAAAATTGCAGCGCCCCATTCCATTTCCATTGAATATTTCCTTGGCTATAAAACAAAAAATAATCCTGATTGTCAAATTGGCCATCTCCCCCATCCTGTACTTCAATGGCATTTTCGTTTAAGCCAAACCCCATATTTGCAGTTACTTTCTCCACTAAATTGGCCGTATTCAAGTTAAATAATTGAAGCTGCGAACTAGCAAAGGGAACGGTCAAGCCCCAGGTTTTAAGTTGACTCCCGGATACCTGATAAAATCCTTGTTTTGACACAGCAATTTTGACCCATTTCCCTTGGGAAAACGGTACAGATTGCGCGCTAACATTGGTTGAAAAAAATAGCGAACTGTATAAAATATATAATACACCCCATCTCATGGGCTAAAATTAAGCTTTTACTAACATAAGATTCTAAATACATATGTATAAAATGAGCAAAAACTAGTTATATTCGCTGTATATTTTATCACTAATTTGACCCCACATTTACTATGAATTTTATAAATAGTATTTTATTGTTTTTCGCGATGTTATTAATAAGTCCCGTACTTTTTAATTCAAATGAAAATAAAACATTCAAGACCCTGTCTAACAGCATGCTCGTTGATGCTAAAAATGACCCTTATGAAGGCATGACCCGCATTCAAGGCGGTACATTCGCCATGGGAATAAACCAGGAAGATGTCATTGGAGATTGGAACAACCGATTAAGAAGAGTTACCGTTAGTTCATTTTACATCGATCAGAAAGAAGTAAGCAATAAAAATTACAAAGATTATTTACACTGGCTTGAAAAGGTATACATACCTACAAACCAAGATTCAATTGTAAATGAAGCAAGACCAGACACCCTAGTTTGGCGTAGCGAACTTGCCTATAATGAACCCATGGTAGAGGCTTATTTCAGACACCCTTCTTTTAATGATTATCCAGTCGTTGGAATTTCATGGAACCAAGCAAATGAATATTGCAAATGGAGAACAGATAGAGCCAACGAAAAGCTATTAACTAAGTTAGGATATATTGATGCAAAGAATGATGCCAACAAACCAGTGGGCGCGAATAATTTTAATAAAGAAGCCTATTTGACCGACGAATACAATGTTGCACCCACTAATAAAATCGCAAATAAAAAAGCAAAAAAAGGCGAAGATGCCCCTAAATTAAAAATTAGTTTTGAAGATGGTGTATTGACAGCTGACTATCGCTTACCTACGGAAGCAGAATGGGAATATGCAGCAAAAACAACATTAGTGAGTGGCTCATCAACAAACGCGTTAAAAAATGGCGGCAATGCAAAAAATAGCAATGCCCAGCTGAGTTCTTCTGATTTGCCTTTCCCTTGGAGCGGAAGCGGTAATAACAATATAAGAAGTGCTAAAAAAGGAAAAACACAAGGATTGTTTTTAGCCAATTTTAAAAACGGAAGTGGCGATTATAAAGGAATGACTGGCTATATGAATGAATCAAATGGCATGGTTGAAAAAGTGAGCAGTCATTTACAAAATCCTAGTTTGAAATTATACAATTTAGCAGGTAATGTAAATGAGTGGGTGGCGGATGTTTACCGCCCTATGAATTCAATGGATATGGATGATTTTAATCCATTCCGCGGAAATGTATTTCAATCAAACGATACCAAATTAGCTAAAGGAAGTCGTCGTGACGCAAAAGGCAGAGTCATAAAAACAGTTGAATCAGATTCAGCAGTAAAAACACGCAACTATGATCATGCCGATGCAATCAATGCTTTGGATGGTGACGATGCTGATAATGCAAGTTACGAATCAGGTAGTACCACATTGATTTCAAATAAATCTAGGGTATATAAAGGAGGTAGCTGGAAGGACCGCCCTTATTGGTTAAATCCAGGAACCAGAAGATATTTGGACCAAAATAAATCAAGCAATAACATTGGATTTAGATGTGCGATGTCCGCTTTTTATGAAGCGCCTCCAAAATCGAGTATTTTCAGTTTTGGAAGAAAAAAATAAATAACCCATGAATATACGCATTGGCTCAGGTATTGATTTTCATCAGCTTGTAGAAGGTCGTGATTTATGGATTGGGGGTATTAAAATTCCGCATACAAAAGGCGCACTAGGTCATAGCGATGCTGATGTTTTATTGCATGCTATTTGTGACGCATTATTGGGTGCTTTAAGCTTAGGTGATATTGGCACCCACTTCCCCGACAACGATAATGCGTACAAAAATATAGATAGTAAAATTTTATTAAAAAGAACTTACGATTTAATTACTGCGAAGGGATATCATATTATCAATATCGATTCTTCTTTATGTTTGGAAGAACCAAAAATTAAACCACATGTGCAAGCGATGCAAGCGTGCATTGCAGAAATATTAAATATTGCAGTTGATGCTATTTCCATCAAAGCAACTACGACTGAAAAAATGGGATTTGTCGGAAGAGAAGAAGGCCTAGTAGCCTACGCAACTTGTTTATTAGCGACTAAATAGTTTTATGCAATTACCAACTATTGCTTTTTTATACGAAATTTTCAAAAAAAGTTCGGGTGTTCAAACAGATACACGAAAATTAAAATTAGGCGATATTTATTTCGCATTGAAAGGCCCTAATTTCAACGGCAATATATTTGCGCTAGCAGCACTAGAAGCTGGCGCATCCTTTGCAATAGTTGATGAAAATATTCCTCATAGTGAAGCCGTCGATGATCGTATTTTACAAGTTGCTGATGTACTCACTACTTTGCAAGATTTAGCAAAACATCATAGGCAACAATTCGATATTCCATTTATTGCAATCACAGGAAGTAATGGCAAAACCACAACCAAGGAATTAATCGCTGCAGTACTTAGTTCCCATTTCAAAACATATACGACCATTGGAAATTTAAATAATCATATAGGTGTTCCCCTCACCCTATTAAGTATCCAAGCTGATGCGCAAATGGCGGTGATTGAAATGGGCGCAAATCATTTACATGAAATTCAAAGTTATTGCCAATATGCAATGCCTAATTATGGTATGATTACGAATTGCGGTAAAGCACATTTGGAAGGCTTTGGTTCTGAGGAAGGCGTAAAAAAAGGCAAGGGTGAACTATTTGATTATATCAAAGAACATAAGGGTGCAGCATTTGTAATGAATGATTATGATTACTTAAATAATATGAGTGCTGGTATTGAAAATATTATTACTTATGGAAATACGCTTGGAGCATTACAAGGCCAACCGCAAACCAATAATGGATTGTTACAAGTAGTTTTTACCAAAGGAACCTTGCTTGACAAAATACAAACACAATTAGTAGGCGACTACAACCTACCCAATGTATTAGCTGCAGTATGCATTGGGCAATATTTCAAAGTGCCGATGGATAAAATAAAAACTGCCATTGAAAACTATGCACCATCGAATAGTCGCTCGCAATTAACTACTTGGAAAAATAATCAAATTATACTGGATGCTTATAACGCGAATCCAAGCAGTATGAAAGTAGCGGTTGATAACTTTGCAAAATTAGCTGCTGAAAATAAAATTATTTGCTTGGGCGGAATGAAGGAATTGGGCGAAGCTACATTTAATGAGCACCAAGCTTTAATCGACCAATTGAAACAATCTTCCTGGACAAAAGTAGTTTTGGTAGGAAATGAATTTAAAGATTGCACCCATCCCTATCAGTTTTTTGAATCAGTAACTGCTGCTAAAAAATGGCTGAAAGATCAAAATTTCGTGCACCACACCATTTTGATCAAGGGTTCCAGGGGCATCCAGATGGAACAACTGATTGCAGACTAATTATTGCACATTTGAACAATGCGCAATAATTCGATATCTTTGCGGCATGAAAAACACCTACCTCTGGAGTACGCTCACTAATAAATGTCCTAGATGTAGACAAGGTGACTTGTTTGTTTCCAAAAATCCTTATCGTCTTTCCGATATCACTACAATGCATGAGCACTGTCCTATTTGTAATCAGCCCACAGAAATCGAGGTAGGATTTTATTACGGCACTGGGTATGTTAGCTATGCATTAACGGTAGCTTATTTTGTATCCACTTTTGTTGCGTGGAAGGTATTGATTGGAATGACTTTTGATTTAGATGACAATCGGATTTTTTACTGGATGGGATCCGCTATTTTAACACTATTTATCATACAACCCATTTTAATGCGCTTATCCCGCTCCATCTGGTTAGGCTGGTTTGTTTCTTATAATAAAGACTGGAAAAATAGTCCTTTAGAATACAATGAACGAATGATTGAAACAAAAAAGGAGCATTAAATTTATCTACGAAACGCTATTAATAACAAAGGGTTTCAGTAACTTCGCTTCCCAAAAAGAGAGGTGTCCGAGTGGTTTAAGGAGCACGCTTGGAAAGCGTGTATACGGCAACGTATCGGGGGTTCGAATCCCTTCCTCTCTGCAAAATATAAACAGCAACCCATCCCGGGACACGGGATGGGTTTTTAATTTAGTCACGAGAGCCGAAACTTGTTTCGAGCTCGAAGTGAATGAATTAAAAACACGAGGGCGCGAAGCGCCCGATGGGTTGCTGTTTTATTTTCATAACTCTAAGGATGCCGGAGCAAAGCGACGGCCATCCCAAAAATATTAAAAAAGGATTTTTCCAGATGCCGACGAACAAAGTGAAGTCGGCCATCCGAATTAGAAAAAGTTAAACCCTAATTGACTAAATAAGGAGCTATAATACCCTGCCATAT
>JBEATG010000058.1:0-2767 GCA_041162035.1 Bacteroidota bacterium | reverse complement strand
CGCTAATAAACACTAATTGACCAACACCACCATAAGTAATATCTCCAGAAGTTGGAGTTGCTTTACCCATTTTGATAGCAAATAAAGTCTTTGCAGAATGAGCAACATATAATTGTTGGTAAGAATCCTTACTAGGAGTTCCTGTTTCATCAATTGCAAAACCTTCACAATCAAAAGATTGAGAAAATACTGGACTAGGTTGGTATTGATTACCACACTTAGAAGTTGCATCAATAGTGTCGTTAGTTGATGTCAATGAGTTTGTAGTTAGACAAGCAACTGGTTTAAAAGTACCATCGTTGTCTATGTCAGCTAAAAGGATATAATCCCTACCGCTTACTTTTGTTTCTGCCATTTTATTTTAATTTTGAGTTATTATTAAATTATAAGTTATTATCGTTCTCCATATATTATCCGAAGGGTTTAAACCATCTAAATTTCTAATTGCACCAACCACCAAACTTGAAGCATAAAACCCATTTGATAAGGTTATATTCGTTTCGGAATTGATTGCAGTTAGTATTAAATCGCTTATTGTTTCGGCTCTTTTATATCCAAAGTTACTATTTTTTATTACAATGTCAACATCAATGGTAACCGCATTGGTGTAACTAATTTTACCTTGTTCCTGTGCCGATGCCCTTCCGTTCATAATCACATATTCATTTACTCCGTTATCAGGAGCATACCCATCGTAAACAGGCAATCCGCTTGAACTTGTCAAGTTAGTATAAAACCACTTCTTTATTTCTATATTAGGATTTAACATTCTTTATTACATTTTTTATGTTCTTTCTCAAAATAGGCATTTCGCTTTCAAATGCTGGTATTAAAAAAGGTCTTGGTCGTAGGTTTACTTTTCTTATTCCCTTGCCTTTAAATTGATATGCAAAATCTTCATATCCAGCAGGAACATTAACTGTTCCACCTGTGCCAAATTCTACATAAGGAGCGTATTTTAAAGCACTACCAACTGTATAAACAATTTTTTTATCTTTAAATACACTTACCAATTGTATTGAACCTAGTAATCTACCTTTATCAGTAGAATTTGCAGCAACTGACTTTTTTGCTTTGCTTTGAATATTTAATGCAGATGCGTTAACTTCATTAGCAACTTCCTTTTCTATTTCAATAGGTAATTTCCCTAATCTTTTAATTAGAGCATCAAGTCCTTCAATCTTAAATGAAACATCATTTGCCATTAGAAATACATTAATATTTCGTAAAATCTAAATTGGTTTTCTACATCCTTCAAAGAATGAATAACATAAGTTTCGCCTTCTGCCAATATTTTGTAGTTATTTGTGATTGTAACATCGTAACGGATAAATAGCTTTGCAGCCCTTGTATATGTTATTTGTGCATCCATTAATTTCCTGCTTTCATCCATAGGTCTAAAATCCCCAAATACGACCTCTTGTAAGGCATAGGTAGTTGTGTAGCCACCTTGCCCATCAGCGGTGATTGTAGGCACATATAAGCCTATTTCCGAGTACATTGTGTTGGCATCAACATAGTTTGCCTTTTTGCTTCCTATCCTCATAATATTGGGCTTATTCTTGTCCAACGCTGACACGCTTTCCAAGTCTTTTGACAAATACCTGTATCACTATCCAATCCTCTATTTTCGTAATCGTAGCTAACTTGGTCTAAAATAGCAATCTTTAAATCGTTCGGAATGGTTGCGTAACCTACCACATAAGTAGCCTTTAGATTTTCAAATTGTGGTCTTTGTAATTGTGGGAACTTACCACCTACTAAAGTGTAATCAGCAGCAACAATAGTGTCTCCGTTTTGGTCTATTAAAGATGTAAAACTATTCATCGGACCATAAGGCAGATTAAAGTGTCCATCCCAATTTGTAAACCATACAACCGCAGTTTTAGGTATTAAACTCAATCCTGTACCTACTTCAACCGCTTCCCTTGCTTGTTTAATCATCAAGGTAATTTGGTTATCATCAACATTTGTAGTAACCCTACAATACAATTTTGCCTCTGCTAATGTAACAGGTTCAACAACTGTTCCTATGTCGGTCAAAGTAAAATCAATGATAAAATTATTATATGACATACATCTTTTTTACAAATTTACAATAAATATAATAAAAAACCCCACCGATTAAGATGGGGTCTTTTTTATCTAAATATTAAGATTAAACATTACCTAAATCAGCGTAGATTGCTGCGGTTGGTTGCATTAAGTTAATATCTTCATAACACTCAATTCTCGCAGTAACCATATTTTGTTGGAAGTTAGATGCGTTCTCATAAGAGAATTCAATAGCTAATCCTTCAACTTCAATACGCTCTACGAAACTGTTATCCATAATTAAAACCTTGTCATCAGTAACCCAAGATGCAGCAATAATAGGAGTTCCCCATATTGTCATACCACCATTAGGATTAACGATAACTGAACCATTACCTGCGTAGTAACCAGCAGTGATTGTTTCTTTCAATAAGCGACCTAATTGTGCAGGGCTTACTAAAGCAACTGAAGATACAAAGTTTGCAGTCTTTTGGTTACCGATATAGTCAACTAATTGCTTTAAATCAACAGTTTCAGCAGTTGTTGTAGAACCTGTTGCAGCAGCAGATACAGTTGCAAAGAAAGCAGAGTTTTCAGCTTTAAAAAAATCTCTAGTCAACATTCTTGGTAAAGTTGTGCTTAAGAAAGGCAAACTTCTAGCCATTTGTTTTGAGAATGTAGAGAAACCAGCGATGTAATCATTAACCACTTTAACCTCGCTTAATGCGTAGTT
>JBEATG010000040.1:0-4422 GCA_041162035.1 Bacteroidota bacterium | reverse complement strand
GTGGAAAGTCCACATTGATTAATGAAACTTTGTATCCAATTTTATCTCAGTATTGTTATCATAGTAAAACTAAGCCCATGCCTTATGTGAAAGTAGCAGGGTTGGAGCATATTGACAAGGTAATTGAAATTGATCAATCACCCATTGGTCGCACCCCTCGAAGTAATCCTGCAACCTATTGTGGCTTTTTCACTGATATCAGAACTTTGTTTGCTTCTGTGCCTGAAGCAAAAATCAGGGGGTATCAAGCAGGTCGTTTTTCATTCAATGTTAAAAGTGGGCGTTGCGAAGTATGTGAAGGAGGAGGAATGCGTGTTATAGAAATGAATTTTTTACCAGATGTATATGTGCATTGTGAAAAATGTGGTGGGAAAAGATATAACAGAGAAACATTGGAAATTAGGTATAAGGGTAAATCCATCAGCGATGTCTTGAACATGACGGTGGAGGAAGCCTGTGAATTTTTTCAAGCAGTTCCATTTATTTATCGCAAATTAAAAGTGTTGTTGGAAGTTGGATTAGGATATATAACGCTAGGACAATCAGCGGTTACCTTAAGTGGGGGTGAGGCGCAGCGCGTTAAATTGGCAACAGAATTAGGCAAGAAGGATACGGGTAAAACATTTTATATATTGGATGAACCCACAACCGGTTTACATTTTCAGGATATACAACTATTAATTGGGGTATTGAATAGATTGGTTGACAGAGGTAATACGGTCTTAGTCATTGAGCATAATATGGATGTGATTAAAGTAGCCGATCATATAATAGACCTAGGTCCCGAAGGTGGCAGTGGTGGCGGAATGATTCAGTTTACAGGCACACCAGAAGAAATGATTAAAAAATCAAAAACACACACTGCTAAATATTTAGCTTTAGAAATGCAGTAGACGGGAGTATGATTTTGTAACAAAATTCAACTTTAAACGTTCTATTCAATAAATTATAAAACTCGCTTTTGAAAACAACTTTATTATATCGCACTTATTTATTAATCATCGCTATTCTGTTTCAGTCAATAGTATTAATGGCGGGAACTTTACAGGGAACAGTGAAGGACATGAACGGAAAGGAGATACCATTCGCTTCCATTAGTGTTAAAAAAACAACCAAAGGCACTACGGCGAATAGTAAAGGGCAGTATAGTTTGCAATTATCCAAAGGAGAATATATCATTGTATGCCAAAATATTGGCTTTAAAACCAATGAGAAAAAAATAAAAATCGAAGATAATGCTACTACTTTAAATTTTGTTTTAGAAGAGCAGGAGTATGAATTGAAGGAAGTGGTCGTATCCAATAAAGCAGAGGATCCTGCCTATGAAATTATCAGAAATGCAATAAAGCAAAGGCCTATTTATTTAAAGGAGTTCAATAATTTTAAATGTCAGGTATATTTAAAAGGGCAGATACAATTAAGGGATTATCCTAGTAAATTTTTAGGGGACACGGTCGATTTTGAAGATGGCGATACTAGTAAAGCAAAGCTTTTATATTTATCAGAAACCTTTGCAGATTATTCCATTAAAGACAATCAAAAAAAGGTCGAAATCACTTCTACCAAAGTAAGTGGACGTAGTAATGGGTTTGGATTTGGGAATCCATCTATTATCTCATTTTATGAAAACAATATTGTTGTGAGTAATGCATTTAATCCGCGTGGATTTATTTCACCCATCGCAGATAACGCACTTAATTATTACAAGTATAAATACCTAGGGTCATTTTATGAAAATGGCCTTGAGATATGTAGGATAAAAGTGACACCTAAGCGAAAGCAGGAGCCTTTATTTACGGGGTTCATTACCATTATTGATGGCCGTTGGTGTATTCATAGTGTTCAGTTGAATTTATTAAAGGAACAGCAGTTACAATTAGTAGATACAGTGAGCTATGAACAACTATATACGCCTATTAATAATCAATGGGTGGTAAAGCAACAAGTGAGTAATATTACTGGTAGTTTTTTGGGTTTTAAATTTTATGGTAGCTTTTTGCAGGTTTATAACCAGTATGAAATCAATAAAAACTTTGGTCCAAAGTATTTTAGTAACATTGTCATTAAATACCTAGATAGTTCTAATAAAAAATCATTACAATTTTGGGATAGTGCACGTCCGGTCGCTTTGCTTCCTAGTGAGGCCATAGATTTTATTAAAAAAGACAGCCTTGAAAAATTACGATCTACGCCTGCTTATATGGATAGCGTGGATAAGGTCAGGAATAAGCCCAAGTTTTTTAATGTGTTTATAAGAGGTTACAACTATAGTATACAAACTCAAAAAACCTTCCTGCGATTTGATCCTTTATTCACCACCTTTCCTTCTTACTTTAATCCTGCAGAGGGAAGGGTAATGAATTTTAGGATGTCCTATTCAAAACAATACAAAAGGTATAATAATCTGCAAATTAATCCGGCATTAAGGTATGGATTGAGTAAAGAAAAATTGTATGGCGAATTGATTACTAATTATACATTTCCTACAAAATCAAGGTCGGCAATGAATGTAGGCTTTGGTAATAATGTTTTTCAGTTTAACAACAACAATCCTATTTCAGAATTATTCAATTCGGTAGGCGGGTATATTTGGGGTCGAAATGACATGAAAACATATGAAGCATCCTTTTTTAAAATAGGTTATGGCAGAAATTTTGGACAAGGGATTAATGCATCTGTGAATTTGCAATATCAAAATAGGAAGCCAATGGATAATGTGATTGACATTTTCAGAGGTAAAAATTTTGATCCGAACTATCCTACTACTTTAATGAGTGCTAATCTAGTTCCGCATAAATCATTGGTGGTTAGTTTTAATGTTACCTGGAGGCCTTTCTCCAAATACCTTGAACTTCCTGAGCGTATGATTAATTTGGGATCAAAATATCCAACACTTAATTTTAATATGGCGAGTGGTTTAAAATCAATAGCCGGAAGCGATGTCGATTTTGTAAAGTGGCGCGTAACTGCTTCGCAAAATTTGAATCTAAAACTATATGGTAAATTAGATGCAAAAGTTATTATAGGTGGATTTTCTAATGCAAATAAAGTGTTCACGCCCGATTATCAACATTATTTAGGCAATGAAATTGCAGTGAATAACAACTATATGAATGGATTTCAGTTATTGCCTTATTATACTTTTAGTAATACGGCATCCCTATATACTGAATCCCATTTTGAATATCATTTGAATGGTTTTATCTCCAATAAAATACCCGTATTTAAAAAATTAAATTGGTTTTTTGTTGTTGGGGCAAATACTTTAAATGTAAATGGGAAGCCTAATTATTTTGAAACTTTTTTTTCTGTTGAAAAAATATTTAAATTAGTTCGTGTTGATTTTGTGAATGGCCATTTACAAAATAGTCCAAAAACACAGGGGATTAAATTTTCGTATAAATTATTCTAGTTACGAATCATTGGGATATGATCAATTTCATCTTCAAGGTAAATTTCGCCAGCCTGTTCAAAGCCTTGTTCGTTGTAAAACCTTTTTAAATAAAGTTGGGCGCCAATTTTGATAGGTCCTTTACCAAATAGCTGCTCGCATTGCTCAATGGAATACTGCATTAATTTTTTTCCAATGCCCATACCTCTGAACTTTGCCGCGTTTGCCACACGGCCAATACTCTGATAGCCCTTGTAAACAATGTCTTTGTCAAACAATCGGGTAGTGGCAACTAGTTCACCATTAACATAACCAAGTACATGATAAGCTTTTTGGTCATTGTTGTCTGCGTCTAAGAATATGCAGTGTTGCTCTACTACAAATACATCACTTCTTAATCGCAACATTTCATATACTTCTGCAACTGAGAGATCTGAAAAATGTTTGGTGACCCAAGTGGTATTATTAAGTTGACTCATACAACAAATGTAATTAAAAATTGATTAAGGTAGATTGACTAGTAGCCATATTTACCCTTCCATCTTTCACTCAAAAACTTTTTTATTTCTTGTTCTCTTGTATTTTTTTGAGGCTGATATAAGGCGGTATTTTTAATATTGTCTGGCAAGTATTCTTGTTCAAGGAAGTTATTTTCACCCAAATGTGAATATTGGTAATTTTTACCATAAGATAAATCCTTCATTAATTTGGTAGGGGCATTTCTTAAATGAAGAGGCACAGGCAAATTGCCGGTTTTGTCCACGAGTGCAAGTCCATTATTGATTGCTTCATAGGAAGCGTTGCTCTTTGGAGAACTGGCTAAATAGATGGCACATTGTGACAGTATAATTCTGCTTTCCGGGTAACCTATTTTGGTTACCGCATCAAAACATGCATTTGCCAATAAAAAAGCGTTTGGATTTGCATTGCCAATGTCCTCACTTGAAAAAATTAGCATTCTACGTGCAATGAATTTTACATCCTCACCACCTGCAATCATTCTCGACAACCAGTATATTGCTCCATTAGGA
>JBEATG010000036.1:0-3339 GCA_041162035.1 Bacteroidota bacterium | reverse complement strand
GAGTTTTTACATACTGAGAATTTCATTTTAGTGGATCAGCATCGCCGCATTCGTGGGGTATATAACGGCACATTGCCCATAGAAATAAATCGTATTAAGGAAGATATTGCGATTTTGAAATCAGAAATCACGCCTAATTAAAATAAAAATTAGACACTTTTAATTACTCAATTTTAATATTCGCTATATTCGTATTCTATTATGGACATTCAATTTGACAAATATTTTATCGTTTTACAAAATATTACTTCTCGGTATTATTTGTTAGCTGGGCTTATATTTTTCATATTTTATATTGTATTAAAAAATAAAATAGTTCATAAAAAAATACAATTATTGTTTCCTAAAAACAGTGATTATTTGCGTGAAATTGGATACAGCACCCTTACCATGTTAATGTTTGCATTTATTCCTTTATTTTTTATTTATAACCCTGCAGTTAAAATTTATACTACCTTATATCCAAATATGAGTGATTACGGTTGGGTCTATTATTTCGCAGCATTACCTATTATGTTTGTGATCCACGACACCTACTTTTATTGGACGCATCGTATTATGCATCATAAAAGTTTATTTAATGTAATGCACTTAGTACATCATAAATCCACCAACCCTTCCCCTTGGGCTGCTTATGCATTTCACCCCTTAGAAGCAATTGTTGAGGTTGGGATTTTTGTTGTGTTTTTATTTACAATTCCAGTACATAGATCTCATATACTTATCTTTTTCCTTTTATCCATTATATATAATATATACGGTCACTTGGGTTGGGAATTGTATCCCAAAGGGTTTAGTAAAAACTGGTTTGGTAAATGGATCAACACTTCTGTAAACCATAACCAACACCATAAATACTTTAAAGGTAATTATGGTTTGTACTCTTTATTTTGGGATCGTATCATGGGCACTATTCGCCCCGATTATGATGAAGCCTTTGAGGAAGTAAAAAACAGATAACTGAGCATATTTTCTAAAATGGAGGTCACAATTTGCGTCCTCCATTTTAGAAAACTCATTAAGCTGCTACAAAGCGCTTAATTTTTTTTCGGTTTACATTTTTTTCTGCATACCACATTTCATAGTTGCTTTGTAAATTCATCCAAAATTCAGGGGTATTGTTAAATGCAACTGATAGCTTAATTGCTAATTCAGGACTAATGCCCGCTCTTTCATTTACGATTGCAGACAAATTAACCCTTGCAATACCAATTCCATCGGCTACCTCGGTAATGGTTAATGCATATTCCTTTATAAAAAGTTCTCTTAAAATTGCGCCTGGGTGAGAGGGTGCTAATTTTCTTATTTTTGTGCTCATTTGCATTTTTTTAAATTCATTAATGATAATCAACAAGGTTTAAATTCACAATATTGGGCTTTTCAAACTTAAAAATCATTCTTAAGTTTCCTGTAATATTTAATGACCAGTATGCTTCATAATCTCCTTTAAGTTTATGAATATTTTTTCCTAGCGCTATGATATCTTTCTCTTCAGTGATAGCGTCTAAAGCTGTCATAAGCATTTCTATCTTAATTAAATATCTGCTATCTAATAGCGCTGCATCGCCTTCCTCATAAAATTTTCTTAAACCTTTATGTGTTATTGATGTAATCATTTGGTAATGTTACACCGTCATGTGTAATATTACACATTATATTTGAAATGAAGTAATAATACTTAATAAAGTGGGGTAATTTGTACCTATTTCGCTAGTACATACACTGCCCAGCTCATGAAATAAGCTAAGCCGGTCATCATAAAAAATTGGATGGTGGGCCATTTCCAGGATTGCGTTTCCCGCTTTACTACAGCAAGCGTACTCATACATTGCATGGCCAATACATAAAATATCATTAGGGATAAAGCGGCTGCAAAGCTGTATACTTTTGTGCCATCAGGGCGCACTGCGGCTTTTAATTTATCACGTAAGGAACTATTGTCCGATTCTTCCACACTATACAAAGTAGCCATAGTGCCTACAAATACTTCACGCGCCGCAAAGGAAGTAATAAGCGCGATACCTATTTTCCAATCAAATCCCAATGGAGCAATGAGGGGTTCAATTTTTTTACCCATAATACCTGCGTAGGAATTTTCTAATTTCTCAGTATTGTATTCGCGATCAAATTGCTTTTGTTCTAATTCATTCATCTTTGATCCGCCATCAGCATTTGAAGTTTGTTGTGCATACTTCTCTTCCACCAGCTTCATTTGCGCTGATGGTCCGTAACTACTTAAAAACCACAACAACAAACTAATTATAATAATCACTTTTCCCGCATCTCGCACAAAGATGGTTGCCTTTTGAATCATCGTAGTGCCTACATTTTTCCAACGTGGCGCGCGGTAAACAGGTAGCTCCAAAATAAAATAACTCTTCTCTTTTATTTTAATAAATAATTTTAAAACAAGACTCGCTAGTAATGCCATTACGATGCCCATTACATATAATCCCATCATCACCATTCCCTGTAAACTTAAAAATCCAAAATATAGTTTATCGTCAATTACCAATGATATTAAAATAGTGTATACTGGTAATCTTGCACTGCAACTCATAAACGGCGTTACCATGATGGTCAGTAATCTTTCCTTTTTATTTTCAATATTACGCGCACTCATAATAGCAGGTACCGCACAGGCAAATCCACTAATCATGGGCATTACACTTTTCCCATTGAGGCCCACTTTACGCATGAGCTTATCACTCAAAAAACTAATACGCGCCATGTAGCCCGTATCCTCTAATAGCGTAATCAAACCAAATAGGATCATGATTTGAGGTACAAATATCACAATGCCACCAATTCCTGCAACCAATCCATTCACTAATAAGTCCTCCCACCAAACATTAGGTAGTACTGCATTTAAATAGGCGGTCACATTGGTGAATATCCACTCAATACCATCCATTGGAAATTTTGCCATCCAAAAAACGGACTGAAACAAAATAAACAAAACTGAAAATAAAATAGCGTATCCACCCACGCGGTGTAAAAATATATTATCTAATTTTTCTGATCTTTTCTTTTTCGCAGTTGGGTCGGGCTCCACTAAGCGATTTTTCATGATCTCTTGAATACGACTGTAGCGTTGTAGAATTTCCTGCGCTTGCGTTTTTGTATGATTAAAATTGTGATCAATTTCAATTTGCTCAATAGTGTTTTGCATTTCATCATCTAATGGAAATGCTTCATGATGCATTAAATAATGTAATGCAGCGTATTCACTATATGTTGGGTATAATTTTTTAAAATCATTAATGGCTTCTGGCGCTAATGCTTTGTTGTCAATAAAACTTTCGACATTTTTAGCGCGCGGTGTTTGTATGATTTTAT
>JBEATG010000035.1:0-4144 GCA_041162035.1 Bacteroidota bacterium | reverse complement strand
ATAATAATGTTATAACACATGCTGAAGTATTAGAAGCAGCCAATGCCGCCGAGCCAAAGTTGACACTTATCATTAGCGATTTAGTAAAACAAATTTCCTAATTCAATATTTCGCATGTCATCAAAGCAGCGTATCCTTTTTATTTGTTTACTACTTGGTAGCTTTCAATTTCAATTAAAAGCGCAAAAGGTATTGCAAGCCACCAATGAAATGATGGGTGGCGGGGGGAGTGGTGGAATGGGCGGATTTTCAGGAGGAAGACCTGCCGCTAAAAAAGGAAATGACTCACTTCAGTTAAGGGATAAAAATGCAGATTCAATTACCATTTATTATAAGTTGTATAATAGCAATGAAATAAAAAAAATGGATACCAGCATCAATGATTTTTTTGTACATTATCCAGTACCCTATACCAATTATAATTTAGGAAATTTAGGTGCGGCAAGTAAATCCTATTTGACCAATACGATACAAAATGCTGGCTTGGACTTGGGATTTCATGCATATGATGTATATAATTATACTTTAGAACAAACTCCTTTTTATCAAACCACTCGACCTTTTACTGAATTAGGTTATTTAATTGGAGGGAAGGGGGAACAATTGATTGAAGTAAAGCATACGCAAAATAAAAAGCAGCAATTAAATTTTGCCTTTGATTATCGATTTAGTAATGCCCCTGGGAATGTAAAAAACCAAAGTGCCAATGTGAATAATATGCGCATCACCGCACATTTTCAATCAAAAAGAAAACGCTATGAATCCTTCTTGATCATGATCACCAACAAGGCAGCATCTTCTGATAATGGGGGACTGATCAATAGCGCATTATTAGATAGTTTGTCATTAGGCAATCCATATGAATTAGATACCAGGCTTGGTGTGAGTGGCATGACCTTTAAAAATCCATTTAATACATCTATATCAACAGGTACGACTTACAAGGACAATTCATTCTTGTTGAAGCAAACCTATGATGTGGGTCAAAAGGATTCCATTGTAAAGGATACGGTTACTACTTATATGTTTTATCCAAGGTTGCGTTTTCAAAATGAAATCAAATATAAAACAAGTCAATTTTTATTTAACGACCAAAATCCAGATTCGGCAGGGTATCGAAACTATTTCAATTATGCACTTCCTGTAGGCAAGGAGATGACTTTTCAAGACAATTGGAAAGTGTTGAATGATGAATTTAGTTTGATTAGCTATCCCCAAAAGAATAATAGTAATCAATTTTTACAACTTGCTACTGGTTATATCAATTATACTGCCACTTTCCCTAATCAATCCGGATGGAATAATTATGATTTATATGCATTTGCGGTGTATAAAAATAAAACAAGAAATCAGTTATGGGATATGTTGGCTTCTGGAAAGTTATATATCAATGGCTTTCATTCTGGGGATTACGAAGCCAAGGTTTATTTGTCAAGAATTTTGAATACGAAGGGGAATTATATGAAGGTGTCTTTCCAAAATTATAATCGAACACCCTCTGCTAATTTATTGGGTCGTACACAGTTTCCAATTATTGGACTTGCAGGTATCAAAAAAGAAAACACCATTGACTTAATGGGTGTCATTGGTAATTATAAATCAGAATGGCTTGCGCAAGTGAATTACCAATTGATCAATAATTATAATTATTTCTCTGATGGTTATAAGGCCAATATATACACGGGTGCTATCAGTTATTTACGTATACAAGCCGAGAAAAAACTAAAATTATCAACGCATTGGAACTGGTACAACCAGTTAAATGTGCAATTGGTTGATCAATCAAGCCCCATTCATGTACCCTTATTATTGACCAGACAACGCTTGGCATTTGAGGGTAATTTTTATAAAAATTTAAATTTGTCTACTGGTCTTGAATTAGTTTATCATACCGCTTATAAAGCGGATGGGTATATGCCGTTTACTGGACAATTTTACACGCAGAATAATTATACATTAACGAATAGGCCAGTTGCCAATGCTTTTTTACATTTCATGATCAAAAGATTGAAGGCGTATATTCGACTTGAAAACTTGAACACCATTATTCCAACCAATGAAAAACTAGGGCCATCCTATAATTTCTCAGCCCAAAATTACCCCACCAATAGTTTGTGGTTTAGGGTAGGCGTTTGGTGGAATTTTATCAATTAATTTCATTCCCATCAGCACATTAATCGATGATAGTATTGCTTTTGACCAATGGGTAAGATCGCTATGCTATTTGGTTATTTAAAGGATACTTGGGTCTAAAAGTTGGGAAAAATCGCTAACTTTAGGAAGTGAGAAAAACGGCTACTATATTTTTGACTGCGCTCTATATTTTAGGGGCTACGGAAGCATATCAATTGCTGAAATTGCCATTTTTATTTGAGCATTATAAAACGCATCAGAAATTTGATCAACAATTAAGTTTTTCTAAATTCATTGATATTCATTATTTCACCACTGCTACCTACGATTCAGATTATCAACAGGATATGCAATTGCCTTTTAAATCATCTAACAGAACCGTTTCCTTGTTGAATTTTGATAGTTATTTTATTGCGAAGTTATTTGTGGAACCTATTGTGTTGTTTACATCTCAAAAAGAACACCCATTGTATAATGATCGAGATTATGCTTCTAATAAATTAGATAATATTTTTCAGCCACCGCGCGCTTAGGTTTTATTTCCATCCTTCTTTTTTTGCATAATTTGATTATGCTATCTTTTACTATTTGAATTAGAAATATTTATGTTAAATAAAATAATAACCTATTCTATAAAGAATAAGTTAATCGTTGGATTATTTGTGGTTTCGCTTATTGGATGGGGCGCCTATCAGGTAACACAATTGCCTATAGATGCGGTTCCAGATATCACGGATAATCAAGTGCAAGTAATTACCGTATCGCCCTCACTTGGCGCAACTGATATTGAAAGGTTGGTCACTTTTCCTATTGAGCAAGTTTGTAGTAGTATTCCTGGTACGAAGCAAATAAGAAGCTTCTCAAGGTTTGGACTTTCATTGATTACAATTGTGTTTGAAGACAAAATTGATATTTACTGGGCAAGGCAACAAATAAGTGAAAAGCTGCAAAAAGTACAGCAGGATATTCCACCAGGCACAGGCACACCCGAATTAGCGCCCGTATCAACAGGATTGGGTGAAATATTTCAATACGTAGTTAGGCCATTAAAAGGGTATGAATCAAAGTTTGATGCCATGGAGTTAAGAACAATTCAGGACTGGATTGTTAGAAGACAATTAATAGGTACACCTGGCGTTGCTGAAGTAGCAAGTTTTGGCGGTAAGTTAAAGCAGTATGAAATATCAGTTCGTCAGGATCAATTAAAATCCTATGGACTTACCATTTCTGATATTTTTTCTGCCTTAGAAAAAAACAATCAAAATACGGGTGGTGCTTATATTGAAAAAGGACCTACTGTATTATATATAAGAAGTGAAGGCTTGACTGTTAACATTGATGACATTGAAAAAATTGTGGTTAAGCAAATGTCTAATGGGAATCCATTATTAATTAGAGACATTGCCAAAGTACAATTAGGAGCAGCGATTCGTTACGGCGCAATGACCTATAATGATGAAGGGGAAGTGGCTGGTGCAGTAGTCATGATGTTAAAGGGTGAAAATTCATCCTTGGTAGTGAAAAGGGTCAAAGATAAGATTGCTGAAATTCAAAAAATGTTACCAGAAGGCGTGGTGATTGAACCTTTTTTGGATAGAACTAAGATGGTCAACAATGCAATTAAAACAGTAGAAACCAATTTATTGGAAGGTGCCTTAATTGTAATATTTGTGCTTATATTTTTTCTTGGAAATTTAAGGGCTGGTTTAATTGTATCATCAGTGATTCCATTATCCATGTTGTTTGCAATTATTTTGATGAACTTATTTGGTGTGGGTGGGAACTTAATGTCATTAGGTGCCATTGATTTTGGATTAATTGTTGATGGTTCTGTCATTGTTGTAGAAGCAATTTTATACCGATTTGCACATTCAAAACATTTTAGGACACTTGTAAGAATTGATCAAGGTCAAATGGATGAAGAAGTGGGTAAGTCAACAGGATCCATGATTAAGTCGGCCGTGTTTAGTCAAATCATTATCTTAATTGTATATATCCCTATTTTGTCATT
>JBEATG010000020.1:0-6357 GCA_041162035.1 Bacteroidota bacterium | reverse complement strand
GTTAGCGCCAGGTTGTGGTGAAAGTGATACCATTATCGATTGCGCACCATTAAAATAAACAGCTTGATCTTCTTGTTCAGGACCTAATTCTACTTGAGCAACATCCCCTAATCGAATAATTCCAGCCGCATCTTGCTTTAATATGATATTTCTAAATTCAGCTTCTGTGGATAATCGGCCTAATGTTCGAATAATGTATTCCGCCTTAGTCCCATTAATTTTTCCTGCGGGTAATTCAACATTTTCTTTGTTTAACGCCACTTGAATATCATTAAAAGCAATGCCAAATGCATTCAACAAATCTGAATTAGGAAATATGCGCATTGAATAACGCTTACCTCTAACACTCACACTACTCACTTCGTCAATCGTTTGAAAACGCTGCTGTAATACATTCTCCGCATACTCCGTTAATTCATAAATACTTTTTGATTTACTTTTTACAGTCATGAGTACGATAAAATCCGAGCTCGCATCGGATTTGGAAACTACGGGCGGACTACTAATATCTTCAGGCAAACTTCGAGAAGCCTGACTCACTTTGTCACGCACATCATTGGCTGCAGTCTCTAAATCTATCCCCAAATTAAACTCAATTGTAATATTAGATGATCCAACAGAACTGGAAGAATTAATAGTTTTGATACCAGGTATACCATTGATTGATTTCTCAAGTGGTTCTGTTATTTGACTTTGTATTACTTGTGAATTCGCACCAGAATAATTGGTTTGGACATTAATAATGGGTGGATCAATGGCAGGATATTCCCTTAATGCTAAAAAAGAAAAACCAACAATACCGAAAAGTACGATGGCAATATTCATTACAGTAGCAAGTACTGGTCGTTTTAAGGAAAGTTCAGATATATTCATCTAGTATAACTTAATATAAAATTTATTTTAATGCACTATTTAGTGATATCGGTAAGCTTCACAGTTTTGCTAATTTTAACATTACTGCCTTGTCTTACAAATAACATTCCTGAAACTATAATACTGTCACCCACTTTTAATCCTTTGGTAATTTCAACAGAGGAAGTAGTACGGTAACCAGTTTCAACATCAATAAGTTTTGCAATACCCCCTTCTACAATTGTTATTTGCTTACTGCGAGAATCCGGGATCACCACATTGGCAGGCACTAATATGGTTGGCTTTTGTGTATTTTCTCCAAGCATTACTTTCACATAGGAGCCTGGTAATAATTTTCCTTGTAATACAGCACGCACTTTAATATTACGGGTAGTAGCAATAATTTGAGGCTCAATGGCAATCACAGTAGCAGTAAATTTTGCATCACCACCACCAATACTTTCAATTTTAACTTTTTTACCCACTTTAATAAACCCTTGATAAACTTCAGGTAAAGTAAAGTCCACTTTTAATTGGTCAAGTTTTTGAAGCGAAGCAATGGTCGTAGTCGTATTAATAAATGCCCCTAAACTAATTTGTCTCAACCCTAACAAACCTGTAAATGGTGCTTTGATAATTGTTTTATCAATTTGAGATTGCGTGAATGCAATGTCCGCCTTTAAACTTTTTACTTGTTGTAATGAAATATCATAATCACTTTGATTAATTCCTTTTACATTCAACAATTGCTTATTGCGTTGTTCGTTAATGTTGGCTAATTCCAATTGGACCTTTATTTTTTCAAGTTGTGCTTGTAAATCAGCATCATTTAATTTTGCTAAAACAGTGCCCGACTGAACCATTTTACCTTCGGGGATCTGTAAAAAAACAACACGTCCATTGGTTTCTGGGTGAAGATCAATATAGTCGTTGGCCAACACAGCGCCATTTACCTCAATTTGCTTATCGATGGTTTGATTTTCGATAACAGCAATATCTACAGAGACAGGAAGATTCGGATTGAATTTGTCTACCGACTTAGGCTTTTTAGAACATGCAACCGCTAATAAAGTGGCGCATATCGCAAATAGTTGTAATTTTCTCAAAACAGTTCAATTTTAGCTATTAAAGATAGCTAAAAAACACTTTTTATTTGAACTAAATAGATGAATGGCAGGGGTTTATTCCCCTTTTTTATAAATAGCAAACCTTTTCTGGATAAATACCCCTAATTCTAAGTCATTTAGCAAGGCCAACACCGCATAATCTGGTCGGCAGTATTCCATGAATTTATTAAGTTCAGCTCCTTCTAAATGGGTCAATTTTTGCACAAATCTTTTGGTAAAGCGGTAGTTAATGTATTTATCCTGCTCCTGTGATATTAACCTATTTTGTAAAAATTGCAGATTGCGATTTCGCTTCACCCGGAACATATTAATAATTTCATCTAAATCAAACCCAACGGTTAACCCACTCGGACCAAACAAATTTTGATTATTGCTTAGCTTTAATCCAGGTGCTGAATAATTAAAAAACTTAGCATAATCTGCTCTATTTTGAATTGAATCAATTTTGTAATAGGAGTTTCGAACACGCACTTCCGGTAAATCATACCCTGTTACATGAATCATTATATTGAAATGTTGTAAATCCTCGATAGTGTCAATGGTATACTTTTGCGTATGTTTCCCAAATAAGGAAAACCAAAGAGAATCTTTTGCTTTTACAAGAATTTGATAATGCCCTAAAGAATCAGTGATGGCTCGGTTTGCGGAACTATAAACAATCACGGACTCAATGGGACGTCTGCCCGAAATATCATAAACATTCCCACTAATGGTTACTGATTGCGCATTCAGATTGGCAATGAAAATAAAAATAAAAAAAATGAACGCCGCAGACCTCTTTTGCATATTGACTACAAACTTATGAAAGGATTGATAATAATAGCAATTACAGGATTATTATTAACAGGTTTTTACCTTTAAAATAATAAATAAACTATTGCGCCAATGCCAACACAACCTAAGGCGATCCACTGTGGTGCTAGCTTTTGATAATACAATAAAAAAGTGCTTGCCAAAAATACAATGGGGAAAGTAATCCAATGAATGGCACCACCCAATTGCAATTGCATGACTATATCCTTTAGTAAATAAAAAGTAGACCCAATCATGATCCCCACGATGCTTGCATTAATACCTTCCAATGACCGATAAAAAACTGCATACTTTTTTAATTTTTGCCATAATGGGAAAAAAAATAGCACGATTAAAAAACTAGGTAAAAACACGCCCACAGTGGCAATCACTGCGCCCAAAATTTGTCCTGAAATGCCCCTTTCCTTTAAAGCTATAGCACCTGTATAACTTGCTATTGAAAAAATGGGACCAGGTATGGCTCTGACAAAACCAGAACCCGTTAAAAATTCGGCACTCGTTAATTTTAAAACATCTCGTTTGTTTTTTTTAACGACTTCCGATTTCGGCCTTGAAACATATTGCTCATACATGATTGGAATTAGGACATCGCCGCCACCAAAAACAAGACTTCCAAAACGATAATTGTTTTCAAATAAGTTAAATGCTTTACGGTACTCCCAATTTTGTCTGGTTCCTTGTTCTGATAAAAATCCAGCCCCAATAAATAAGAAGATAAAAATAAACAAGTTACTCCATTGTACTTTTTTAGGTGGGGGTCCGTCATTTGGAATTCTTTTACCACTAAAATTGGTGATAATACCTGCCAAAACAATGATGATAGGAATGGTCCAAGGTGTTTTAAAACCAATATAAGTGATGATGGTGGTTGCTAAAAAAATTGAAAAGGTAATCGTACTTTTTATTACTTTTTTATAGAGTAGTAAACCTGCGCTGGCTAAAAATCCAACAGCCATAGGCTGGAGTAATACCAAACTTTTTAAGCCATTCGTTAACTCAAAATGCGTAGTAATAATGGCTAAGGAAGTCATTAAAATAGTAGCAGGTAGGATCCAAACGAATAGCGTAATGAATGCGAGTGATACACCCCCTCTTTTATAGGCGATTAATGTAATGGTTTGTGTAGCCGAGGCACCTGGCAATAATTGACAAAACGCATTGTATTCCAGCAATTCCTCTGAAGTTACATCCTTTCGCTTTTGAACAAATCGGTTTTGCATTAAAGCGACAGCCACCTGTGGTCCCCCAAATGCAGTCATACTGTAACTAAGTACAGCACGTAAAAAAGGGATATGGCGTAATAAATGCAAATGAGTGGATTTACCTAAAATTAATTGTTTTTATAGAGACCCCCTATAAAAAATACCCACTACTACCCTTGTTATTGCGATTGCCATTTTTATAATTAACTTTGCGGGCAGCAATCACACATTAATTCGTTTTATTATGCGTTTCCCCCTCTATTTTTTCTTACTATTCCTGTTAAGCAGTTGTGCACAAAATAATTATAATAAATTTTCCCCCGTTTATGAAAAGGAAGCCTACAATGATGTACCAACTTATAGTAATTTAATTTACTGGGCAGCGCATCCAAATAAAAAGGATCCTTCGGATAGCTTACCTGTTTCTTTAGCAAAGCAATACCAAGCCAATGATAAAGTAGATGTATTTTTTTTACACCCGACCACTTATTTAGATACAGCAAAACCTTACGGATGGAATGCTTCATTGAAAGATATAAAAATCAATATTCAAACTGATTATACGGCCATTTTAAATCAGGCAAGTGTATTTAATATTGCAGGTCGTGTTTTTGCGCCAAGATATCGTCAAGCACATATAAAAAGTTACTCTCCTGTTGGGCATGAGGATACAGTAAAAGCAATAGCCGCTTTTGAATTAGCTTATCAAGATATAAAATCGGCATTTGACTATTACATGAAAAACGAGAATAATGGCAGGCCCATTATTATTGCATCACATAGTCAGGGATCAACGCATGCCATGAGATTATTAAAAGAATATTTTGATAACAAACCGCTCGCGAAAAAATTAATTGCCGCTTATGTTGTTGGAATGGCCATTAACCCTGCTGAGTATACGCAACTAAAGCCATGTGCGACACCCACTTCATTAGGTTGTATCTGCGCTTGGCGTACCTATAAGGAAGGCTATATACCTGAATGGATCAATCAAGAAAAATATGTTTCTATTGTAACCAACCCATTAAGTTGGAGTGAAAAAATAACACAGGTTGATAGAATACAAAATACAGGATCTGTATTGTATGATTTCAAGGGCATTACCACAAAGGTAGCTGGCGCTTATAATCACGGGGGTGTTTTATGGACAAAGAAGCCTAAATTTTTCGGAAATTTTTTATACAATACACCCAATTACCACTTTGCGGATTATAACTTATTTTATTTAAGTGTTCGTAACAATGTAGCGGAAAGAGTAAATACTTATTTAAGTATTGGTGAAAATTATAGTAACAAATAATCGGCCTCCTAGTTTCCTACTACGCTTAAAAACTTAATGCGCATAATTTTTAGCTGCTCCCAGCTATAATCATTTTCACTTAATTCTTCTTGTGCAATTTGCAAAGAGGAGGTGTCGCAATTTTTGAAATATTCTAAAATTTCCGCTTGGTCATATTCGTCTAACCATTCGTCAATAGCGTAATCCAAGTTCAATTTTGTACCGCTTGCCGCAATCGTTTCCATTTCCTCTAACAAAGCTTCCAACTTTAAATCTTTATTTTTAGCAATAGTTTCTAATGGAATTTTTTTATCTACATTTTGAATGATGTAAATTTTATTATTCGATTTGTTGGCCACGGATCGCATAATAAAATCATCCGGTTTTTCAATGCTATTTTCAGTAACATATTGGGCAATCATTTGAATAAAGGGTTTGCCATACTTGATTGCTTTTCCTTTGCTCACGCCTTGGCATCTTTCCAATTCTTCTAAAGTAGTAGGATATAAAGTAGCCATATCCTGCAATGAGTTTTCTAAAAAAATAACAAAAGGAGGCAATGCGATTTTTTTAGCTTCTGTTTGTCTTAAACCTTTAAGCATTTCAAATAATCGATCATCCGCTGCAGCGCTTACTGTGGCTTCACTTTCGCTATCATCGTCTTCGGCATTTTCGTCAAACACATTGTTCAAAGTCATGTTGAAAGGGGTTGGCTTTTTTAAATACTTTTTCCCTTTCGCCGTCACTTTTAATACACCATATTCTTCAATATCTTTTTCAATAAACTGCTCTAGCATCGCTTGACGAATCATACTATTCCAAAACAAATTATCGTAGTCTTTGCCAATACCAAACACGGGCAATTTTTCATGTCGATATAAACCAATTTGCGGTATATATTCTCCTGAAATAATTTTCACCACATAATCAGCGGCAAACCTTTCGTCTAAAGCTTGTATCACCTGCAACAAATTAACCAATTGTGATTTTGCTTCAAGTTTTTCCTTTGGATGTAAGCAATTATCGCAATTGCCACAATATTCTTCCGGCCAAGCTTCTCCAAAATAATGCAATAAACTACGAC
>JBEATG010000311.1:0-7147 GCA_041162035.1 Bacteroidota bacterium | reverse complement strand
GTACATTATGATGGGTGAATTGGGCTTAGATGGCAAATTATATCCTATTAAAGGTGTCCTTGCCATGGCCATGCAAGCAAAAGCAGATGGCTATTTAGGTATCTTAATACCTAATGAAAATGCGGCCGAAGCTGCATTGGTAGATGATATGGAGATTTTCTGTTTTGAGCATTTAAACGAAGTAGTTGATTTTATTGCGGATCCAAATACAAAATCGCCCATCAAGAGAACTAGACTGGTTCAGGATAATGAACCAAAATCAGTAACCGATTTTTCAGATGTGAAGGGACAGGAAAATGTAAAACGTGCCTTAGAAATTGCGAGTGCAGGTAGTCATAATATTATTATGATTGGGCCACCTGGCGCCGGAAAAACTATGTTGGCTAAGAGTATTGTTTCCATTTTGCCCCCTTTAAATCAAATGGAGGCTTTAGAAACAAGTAAAATATATAGTATCACTGGGAAATTGGATGCCGTAAATAAATTATTACGAAGTAGGCCATTCAGACATCCCCACCATAGCTTATCAGCCATAGCATTGATTGGTGGCGGGAGCCATCCACAACCTGGTGAAATTTCATTGGCGCATAATGGGGTTTTATTTTTAGACGAACTTCCCGAATTTAATAGATCAGTCATTGAAGTACTCCGGCAACCCATGGAGGAAGGTGTCGTTTGTATCGCCAGAGCCAAAATGAGTGTCACTTTCCCTGCTCGATTTATGTTGATGGCGGCTATGAACCCATGCCCTTGTGGCTATTACAACCATCCGAAAAAGGAATGTCACTGCAGTCCAGCTTTAATTCAAAAATATATGCATAAAATTTCCGGACCCTTATTAGATCGTATTGATATGCATATTGAGGTGGTACCCGTTCTTTATAATGAGTTAAGGGCCTCAAAACAGGAAGAATCTTCCGCAACAATCGCTAGCAGGGTCAAAAATGCAAGAGAAATTCAAGCTCACCGATTTAAAAACGAGATTGGGACCTACACCAATGCACAAATGAATAGTAGTCAGCTAAAAAAATATTGTAACATAACTAGCGAGGGGGAGGCCATTTTAAAAATGGCTATGGAAAAATTTCAGCTAAGTGCACGGGCTTTTGACCGTATTATAAAAGTGAGTCGAAGTATTGCCGACTTAGATAACAGTCAAACTATTCAAATAAACCATATTAGCGAAGCCATTCAATACCGTAGTTTGGATAAATCCAATTGGGGACAGTATAAAAATTAATATTGCCCCGTTTTCAATAAAACAAGTGTGCAAGCTTCTAATGTTTGAACGCCATTTTTAGCTGCAAGTCCCGCTAATACTGGGTTTTCAGTACCTGGATTGAAAATAATACGACGGGGCTTTAGGGCTAAAATTTGGTCAATGTATTCCGTTTGGGCATCGGAACCAAGGTATAAAGTGACCGTATCTATAGGAATTTCGCTTGGCCATTCATTTAAAATTGGGATTTCGTTTATCATTCCTTTTTTAATGCCATAAGGATATACCGATATTCCATGTTCGTTTAATAAATTGGTCGCTAAAAAACTATAGCGTTCCGAATTGGGCGATGCCCCTACAACTAAGGTGACTGGTGATTTCATATTACAAATCTATTATTAAATAGATGAATAGATTTTATTTTGTTTAAATAAAAGAATGTAATTTTATCAAAATCAACTTTACTAACTAAATTAAATAATCATTATGGCAAAGTCAAGCAAGAAAAAAGTAGCAAAAAAAGCAGCCCCTAAGAAAAAAGTAGCTCCTAAAAAGGCAGCAAAGAAAGTGGCTCCTAAGAAAGCAGCAAAAAAAGCAGCCCCTAAGAAAAAAGTAGCTCCTAAGAAAGCAGTTAAAAAAGCAGCTCCTAAAAAAGCAGCTAAGAAAGCGGCTCCAGCTCCTGTTGTTGTTGAAGCAGCTGTTGTAGCGCCAACGCTTTTTACAGAACCTACCACTGATACACCTACTGCTTAAATTTAGCGGTAAAATTCATATCTTAATCCTCCCATTCCGAATGCGCGAATGGGAGGATTTTTTTATTGTCAAAACAAAATGTATGAAAAACTTATTACTACTATTATTTTTCCCTTTCCTATTACATGCGCAAAGTAATCCCATCAATGAAAAAACAAAAAACATGGAATTGCGTAAAGGCTATTTTAATTATTACTGGGACGCTACGCAAGGAAAAATATACTTAGTCATTGATAAATGGAATAGTCAATTTTTATATGTAAACTCACTGCCAGCAGGGCTTGGCTCAAATGATATTGGATTAGACAGAGGACAAATAGGCGATTCAAGAATTGTATATTTTAGTCGCGTAGGTAAAAAAGTATTACTAACACAGCCTAACTTAGACTATCGTGCAGTAACCAATGACCCAAGAGAACAAAAAGCTGTTAATGAATCTTTTGCACAATCAGTGCTTTTTAATTTTACAGTAGAAGCCGAAGATGGTAATACTGTATTAGTAGATGCTACCTCCTTTTTTTTAAGAGATGCACATAATGCTGCCGATAAAATTAGAAAAATGAAACAAGGTACTTATACCTTGAGTGAAGGTCGCTCTGCTATCTATATTACTAACACAAAAAACTTTCCGAATAATTCTGAGTTTGAAGCCTCACTCACTTTTGTAGGCGGTTCCGATGCCGGAAGATTTGTGCAAGCAGTTGCACCATCTACGGAAGCAATCACTTTGAGAATGCACCATAGCTTTGTTGCATTACCCGATAATAAATACAAGCCAAGAGTGTATGATATTAGAAGTGGCTATTTTGGAATTACTTATTTTGATTATGGTAGCGACATTAGCGAACCCATTCAAAAAATGTTTATTAGCAGGCACCGCTTAAATAAAGTAAATCCAACTGCTGCGATGAGTGAAGCAGTAAAGCCAATTATATATTATTTAGATAATGGTACACCTGAACCTATCCGTACTGCATTATTGGATGGTGCAAGATGGTGGAACCAAGCCTACGAAGCAGCAGGCTATAAAAATGCATTTCAAGTAGAAATGCTGCCCGACAGTGCTGACCCAATGGATGTTCGTTACAATATGATTAATTGGGTACACCGATCTACCCGCGGCTGGAGCTATGGCGCCACGATCACAGATCCTAGAACTGGTGAAATTATAAAGGGCCAAGTTACCTTAGGTTCACTGAGAGTAAGACAGGATTATTTAATATTTACAGCACTTTTATCACCCTATATTAATGGGCAGCCAGTCACCGATAAAATGCGCACTGCAGCGATTCACAGATTAAGACAATTAGCAGCACACGAAGTGGGTCATACCTTAGGCCTGCAACACAATTATGCATCAAGTTTCAATAATCGTGCATCTGTCATGGATTACCCGCATCCCAATGTGTTTGTGAATGACAAAGGAGCTATTGATTTTTCAGATATCTATACCAATGAAATTGGCGAATGGGATAAGCGCGCTATAACCTATGGCTATCAAGATTTTGATAAATCCCTTGATGAAAGTAAAGCATTGAAAAATTTATTGATTGAGAACTCGAAGAATGGTTTACAATTTATTGCAGACGCTGATGCGAGATCGGCAAGTGGGTTTCATCCGAATGCACATTTATGGGATAACCAAGCGGATGCTGTCACTGGATTAAATCAAGTGATTGAAGTCAGAAAAAAAGCAATGAGTCAGTTTGGTGAACAAGCGATACCAAATGGCACCCCATTATCAAAATTGGAAGATGTATTAGTTCCATTGTATAACTACCACCGTTACCAATATGAAGCTGTGACCAAAGTGATTGGTGGTATCAACTATACCTATAGCGTTCGTGGAGATGCCAATCAAATAAAACCAACTATTTTATCCAATGAAATGCAACAAAAAGCTTTAAAAGCAGCACTCAAATGTTTGAGCGCAGAAACTTTAACCTTACCTGAAAGCATTTTACAATTGATTCCACCGCGTCCTCCTTTATTATACGGCGTTGGTGAAATTTTTGAAAAAAGAACGGGCATGAGCTTTGATGCGTTAAGTGCAGCTGAAGCTTTGGCTGATTTTCAATTAGGATTTTTATTTAATGTGGAGCGCGCTAATCGTTTGGTACAAAATAAAGCAAGGGCCGGTGTGATAGGTTGGGATGACGTACTTGATCAAATACTCGAAAGTATTTGGTATACTAAAATACCGAATGGCTTGGCTGGAAGTATTCAGCAACAAACACAACAACAAACGCTACATTGGTTGATTGGCGTAAGTCAAAGTACGGATGCGAATTATGAAGTACGCAGTATCACACAACAAAGAATAAAGCAATTAAAAGCTAAGCTAGAAGCATTATCCAAATTCGATCCAATGCATAGCGCGCATTATCAATATGCTATAGAAAGAATAAAAAGCCCAGAAAAAGTGATTCTGTCTAAACCAGTAACTATGGCTCCTGGCGCTCCTATTGGTTGCGATTTGGACTGATATAAGCTAAACGAAAACGTACTAACTAAAAATCCCTCTTGATGTATAGAGGGATTTTTTTAATCATTTTACTGTAAAATATCTCTTATTATTTTTTCATGATGATAACTGTGAACATATAAAAATTTAATCGCAGTTGGCAATTGTAGGTCGCCAAAAATAGGATGCGTAAAATATTTATTTTTATTCGCCGTTAAAAGCAATTCAGCACTTTTGCGTGCATCTGCTATTTGTTGTAATACCATGTCCATAGAAATTTCGCTTGCAGGTTGGGTAAAAGAGGGTGCTTTTGCTTTACCTCTAGGAATTTTATTAAAAAGCAACACAAAAAATGCTTTCCAACTAAACTTCTTTTTATACTGTGTAGGGTCAGAGTTCATGATTGCATTTGTAATTGAAGTAATCACTAAGCAACTATGCATGATATGCCATCCAACATTCGCTTCAGATACCATTTGATTATTAGTTAAATAAAGCGGCGCCTGCATTTCGAAATCATTTAAAACATCTAATAATTTTTTCATTCAATATGTTTTTAATTTAAACAAATAATATCTAACCACTGCGTATTCAAAAATATTTACTTTTATTGAACCTGCCATATAAAAAAAGGCTCCATTACTTTTAGAATAACGGAACCTCTCAATAAGTTTCAAGTGTTTACTACTTAAATATATTTTAAATAAACATTTTAATCGGAGCTTCTAAATAACTTTTTAATGTTTGTAAAAATGCAGCCCCTGTTGCACCATCCACTACGCGGTGATCACAGCTTAAACTTACATTCATAACATTACCTGGTACAATTTGACCATTTTTAACAATTGGTTCTTGTGCAATACCCCCTACTGCTAAAATACAAGCGTCTGGTGTATTAATGATTGCCGTGAACTGATCTATACCAAACATACCTAAATTAGAAATAGTGAAAGTACTTCCCTCCCAATCGGCTGGTTGTAATTTTTTATCTTTTGCTTTTTTCGCGAACTCCTTAACAGAAACACTGATTTGCGATAAGCTTAAACCATCTGCAAAACGAAGTACAGGAACCAATAAGCCTTCCTCCACTGCTACCGCAATGCCAATATTTACATGATGATTCCTGCGAATCAAATCACCCATCCAACTGCTATTTACTTTAGGATGTTGTTTTAATGAAAGTGCTACTGCTTTAACGATAAAATCATTAAAGCTTATTTTCACTGGAGAAGTTTCATTGACCATTGCACGTGCCTCCACGACTGCATCCATATTTATTTTCATCGTCAAATAAAAATGAGGCGCGGTAAATAAACTTTCGCTTAAACGCTTCGCAATTACTTTACGCATTTGTGATACTGGTGTATCCTCAAAACTTACTTGCCCTATAGGTGCGGACGCAGTATAAGCATTTGTACTTGCTGGTGTATAGTTATCTAAATCAGTTTTAGTAATTCTTCCATGCTCCCCTGATCCTTTCACATATTTTAAATCCACCCCTTTTTCTTTTGCTATTTTTTTAGCAAGTGGTGAAGCAAAAATTCGTCCTTCATTGACAACCGATGCCGCTGGTGCCACTGGCGCTGCTACTACAGGTGCTGCAGTTGGCGCTGGTGTTGTTATCGCTTTTGATTCTTGTGCAACTGGCGCTGAAGCTGCAGGACTATCAGATGCGTTTTTTACCGACTTTACAATCGCATCAATATCCAATCCAGGTTGACCAATAATACATAACAATTGATTCACTAAAATTTTCTCTCCAGCTTGTGCTCCTTGGTATAATAAAATCCCATCTTTATAGGATTCTAATTCCATGGTCGCTTTATCCGTTTCAATATCCGCTAAAATTTCTCCTTTCTTTACTGCATCTCCTACCTTTTTTTGCCATCCTGCTATCACACCCTCTGTCATGGTATCACTTAAGCGTGGCATTAAAACCACTTCATCCATCTTACTGAAATCAATATTATCTGTACTTGCAGCTATAGGAGCAGCAGCAGTTTCCACTTTTGTATTTTCAGGGGCAGCTATAGTTACAGGCGCCTCATTAGTATTTTGTACCGCGTTGGTATTTTGTGCAACTAAAGCAGAAACATCTTCGCCAGCAGTTCCAATAATGGCTAATAAATCATTGACTTGCAATTTGCCACCACGTGGTGTACCTACATGCAATAAAACACCTTGTTGATAGCTCTCCAATTCCATGGTTGCTTTATCCGTTTCAATTTCGGCTAATAAATCTCCTTTTTTCACAGTATCCCCCACTTTTTTATGCCATGCAGCAATAACTCCTTCAGTCATGGTATCACTCAAACGGGGCATTAAGATTACTTCAGCCATAGGTAAAAGACTATTTTGTAAATGAGAGGTGAAATTACACTAAAAATGGTTTTTTTCAAGCCGGAAAAGGGAAATTTATAGTAAAAACAAGCAATTTAAAGGCGAAAGCATTAAATCTTATGTAACTACTGGCCTTGGGCCAAACTATACGCTTTTTTATCGGCCCACATATTCAGTACTTCTAAGGAACAAATTTTGAAATCCTTGGCCAAAGATCGGTACAAATCAATGACCTGATCTTGTGATAGTGGCGCTTCATTCACGGTTTCAAAACGACAATAAAATTGGTTCACCAAATTGGTAAAAACTGAACCTGATGGCCATACCTGTGTTCCCCTATTGGTAATGGTGACCAAAGTAAGCGTTTCGCT
>JBEATG010000183.1:0-3291 GCA_041162035.1 Bacteroidota bacterium | reverse complement strand
TTACTGGCGTTGATTTTAGATACGGATCCTATCAACAAACTTATATATCCATAAGTAAATGGGGCCCTTATAATGATAATTTTAAAGATACTTTTCAATATCAAACTGCCTTATATAGCTCTTTATTAATAAATGATGTCTCCAATAAATGGTTACTAGAATTAGGTGGAAGAAGCAATAAGCATAATCGTTACGGATCCAACCAAACCTTCTCAATCAGTCCTTCTTATAAATTAAATGCAAGTATACGATTCATGGCAAGTGCTTCCACAGGATACAAAGCGCCATCGCTGTATCAATTAAGTTATAATGATGCATTAAAGCCAGAGCAATCTTTCAATACAGAAATAGGTATGGAATACAAAACCAACCCATTATTTATTAGAGCCGTTTATTACAATAGAACCATTGACAATGGGATAGACTATAATTATATTGATTATAACTTTTTCAATTACATCCAACAAAAAGTAAACGGATTAGAACTAGAACTCAATTGGAAAGCCAATGAAAAAAATAATTTCTCTGCCAACTATACTTTAATGAATGGACAGGAAACCAATCAAAACAGAGTGACCACTAAGGATACGATAACGTATAACTATTTATTAAAACGTCCAAAAAATACAGCAGGTATTCAATGGACTTATGAAGTATCCCCTAAATTAAATTTTAGCATGGCAGCAAGGTATATAGGCAAACGATACGATGTGGGTGGCTATGCAGCAGCAGATGTTATTTTAAATGATTACACCTTGCTCAATACGCATATTCAATACAAGCTCAACAAGCATATTTTATTGTACGCTGACGGACAAAATTTAGCCAACGCCGTATTCCAAGAAATCAATGGTTACAATACAATGGGGCGAATGTTAATGATAGGAATTCGAGTAAAATAATGCATCCCTTTGGGTATTTTTAAACCTGATAATGCCACACCTTCTCCAATTTCCTTATAATAGTTAGCGCTGGCTACTACGCTAAATAGTTAAAAAAGCTTTGTATCTTCATACAAAGCTTTTTTTATGGACTTTCATTTCGACCAATTACTTACTGTCATATTCACTTTATTTGCGGTGATAGATATTGTTGGATCCATTCCATTACTGATTGCCATGAAGGAAAAATCGGGCGCCATAAAATCTTTAAGGGTGACCCTTATTTCAGGTGCTTTAATGATCTTGTTTCTATTTTTAGGAAAACCCTTTTTACAGATTTTAGGATTAGACGTAAAATCATTTGCCGTAGGCGGATCCATCGTCATATTTTTACTCGGGCTTGAAATGGTATTGGGCCATGAAATTTTTAAAGGGGATAAAAATGCACATTCAGGTGCTGTAGTACCTATTGCTTTCCCTATAATTGCAGGAAGTGGTACACTTACTACTATCATGTCATTAAAAGCCAACTTCGAAGAATACTATATTGCACTCGGCATATTAGTCAACCTAGTCATTGTGTATGCTGTTCTAAAATCACTCAACTTTATTGAGCGTATACTAGGACCTGGCGGGCTACTTGCTGTTCGTAAATTTTTTGGCGTAATACTACTTGCTATTGCCGTTAAGATATTCTCCAGCAATGTAGGCGCACTCAGAAAGTAAATACTTAATTACTATTCAAAATTTGCAAGGCTTCGGTGTCCTTGTATTCAACAATTAAAGATCGCAATTGCTTTTTTAAATCAAGTATTGTATTTACTTTTCCTTGGTCATTAATAATATTATGCATTTCAGTAGGATCCGTTTTTAAATCATACAACTCCCACTCACTTCTTGGTCCGTAAAATCGAATCAACTTATATCGCATGGTTCGAATACCAAAATGAGGAGGCACTTTATGGGGCTGCGGATACTCGTAATAATGGTAATACATAGCAGTTCGCCAATTTTCAACCTTTCCCGATTTGGTCACGAGTGGTAAAAAGCTTTTCCCTTGCATTTCAGCTGGCGCTTTAACTCCAGCAATGTCTAAAAAGGTAGGTGCAAAATCAATATTCACGACAATATCATTCACTACGGTTCCAGGCTTTATATGTTTAGGATATTTTAATACAACAGGTGTTTTTAAACTTTCCTCATACATAAATCTTTTATCGAACCAGCCATGTTCTCCCATATAAAAACCCTGATCCGATGCATACATCACCACGGTATTTTCAGCCAATCCTGATTTTTCTAAATAGGCTAAGATGCGCCCAATATTACGATCCAAGGATCTGGCTGTGGCTAAATAATCTTTTAAATAGCGTTGGTATTTCCATTTGATTAATGCGATTGAATCCGATTTAACTTTCTCATATTCCAATGCGATTTTTCCATAATAATTTTTATAGGCTAATTTTTCAGCGGGTGTTAAACGTCCAAACATGCCTGGTTTATCATAATTGATATTCATCTTTAAATCATCCCCAATGGTCATGGTTTTATTGACCGTCATATCTTGTTCAAGCGCTGCTGTTCGGCCTTCATAAGTATCGAAAAAGTTATCAGGCATAGGAAATTGTTGCGCATCATAAGCCCCTAAATCTTCTACTGCAGGCATCCAATTTCGATGCGTAGCCTTTTCGCCAATCACCATAAAAAAAGGCTTGCTTGTATCGCGCTTATCCAACCAGCCCAATGAAAAATCACTGATCAAATTGGTAACATACCCATTGTACCTCACCGTATCCTTGGTCATTTCCACGAAATCGGGTTGAAAATAATGTCCTTGATCAGGCAACACTTTCCAATAATCAAAACCTACAGGCAATGATTGTAAATGCCATTTACCAATCCAAGCAGTTTGGTAATTGGCTTGTCCCAATAATTTTTGAACCTGCACCTGACTGCCATCAAAATTACGATTAGGTCGATTGTCAATTAAACCGTTTATATGATTGTATTTTCCTGTTAAAAGCACTGCCCTACTGGGTGCACATATAGAATTGGTTACAAAAGAATGCTTGAAAATGGCGCCTTGTTTCGCTATTTGATCTATGTTCGGCGTTTGCATCAACTTGCTCCCATAGGCACTAATTGATTGATTGGTATGATCATCTGAAAAAATGACTAAGATGTTAGGACGCTTACTTGTTTGTGCAAAATTATGCCCAACAATAAGCAAGCCCATTAAAAACATTGTCAAAAAAACACTTTGTTTCATAGAAATATTTTATTCGTGAATTATTCTTTTACATGAATGCTGCTTGAATTAACTTTTTACCATCAATGCGCACCAGTATCAATTATTTTTAAATTTAACTAAATAAATAGAAAAAACAATCAATTGGTATTACAAATACAA
>JBEATG010000255.1:0-3333 GCA_041162035.1 Bacteroidota bacterium | reverse complement strand
TCTCATCAAAGGTTTTACCCCAACTGTAACTATTGTTGATTAATCCGCCACGCGCAGCATATTCCCATTCCGCCTCAGTGGGTAATCTTTTACCCGCCCATTTACTATAGGCCACTGCGTCATCCCAACTTACATGTGTCACTGGAAAATTATCCTTTCCAATGATATCACTATTTGGCCCATTTGGATGCCTCCAATTCGCACCCCTGGTCCATGCCCACCATTGACTATAATCGTTTAAATTAACTTCCGATTTTGTAGGTACAAATATCAAGGAAGCTGCCTTTAACACTGAATCGGGTGGCTTCGGCGTATTTGGAGGTACTTGGGATTTAATCTCGTCCCAATTAATATCTTTTTCTGCTGTTGTAATATATCCAGTTGCTTTTACAAATTCACTAAACTGCGCATTGGTCACTTCTGTTGCATCCATATAAAATCCATTCACTTTAACCCCATGCTTTGGATATTCATCTTTACGTGCTTGCTCATTATCCCCGCCCATCATAAAATTGCCAGCAGGTATCCAAACCATTCCATCGTGTTTGTCCACCTTTTGTCCAAATGCGTTAAAACGAGAAGGAATCTTACTACAACATGATTTTAATGAATCTTCCGTTGTTGGTTTTTTTACAGCAGTTACTTTTTTATTGACAGGCGTAGTCACTATTTTTTTTGGAGCTACTGCTTTTAGAGTACCTGTTTTTGGAATTACATTTTTATTTGGAGTAACTGTTTTTTGCTGCGCCATTATATTGACTGACAAAAAAAACATTGCTGTAAATAATACAAAACCAATATTTTTAAAACCCAACTTGCTATTTTTCATATTTTAATTTAGTTAATTAGTTAAAACCGAACAAACCATCTTAATAGGATTACATTTTAAAGAATTATGATCGGCTACCCTTCTATAAAATCCTTCCGCATAGGGCTAAAAGTATCCATTAAAATGCCTTCCTCCAAACAAATTACACCATGCCAAACATTGGATGCTGCAAAAAAGGTTTCCCCTTGATGTAATACCTTTTTTACCCCTCCCAATTCCACCTCAAATTGCCCAGAAGCCACATAAGTTATTTGCACATGTGGGTGTTGATGTAAGGTCCCGATGGCCCCTTTTTCAAACTTAACTTTAACCAACATCACAGATTCGTCATAAGCTAAGATGGCACGTTGTACCCCAGGCGCAACATTTGCCCATTTTACTATATCGTTTTCGGTAAAAACATTGGTCATTTGCTTGATTTTAATTATTTTGTATAGGTAAATTAAAAATAATTTGAACGATTGGCTATATTGTCAAATACAAGAATTATTCAAAATTTACCTACCACATAAAGATAAATTTTATTTCTAAACTAAATGCTATGCAATTAAAATCATTGTTATTATCACTCCTTCTTATGTCATTTATTTGCGAAAACGTTGTCGGGCAACAAAATGGCAGAAATGATATTATGAAAAATTTGATCACTGAAAACTATGCATTGGCCGAAAGCCAATATACATTGATGATGAAATCGGTTCCCTCAGGCAAACTTCCACAATCCTATGATGCTACTAAAAATCAGCTTCTATCAAGAGATATCACTTGGTGGTGCACTGGCTTTTATCCAGGCTCTTTATTATACATTTACGAGCAAACCAAAAGCGAAACTATTAAGGCAGAAGCATTACGTGCTTTAAAAGTGATTGAACCAAATCAATACTACACAGGCAATCACGACTTAGGATTCATGATGTATTGCAGCTACGGAAATGCTTATCGCTTATTTAAAGATGAAAGTTACAAACAAATCATTTTTAACGCTGCTGCATCCTTAGCAACCAGGTATCGCCCAACAATGAAATCCATTCAATCTTGGAATAAAAATCAATACTTTAATTGCCCAGTGATTATTGATAACATGATGAATTTAGAAATGCTGAACTGGGTGAGTCAAAATGGTGGTGATGCCAAATTTCAACAAATTGCTGTTACGCATAGTAACACTTCCATGAAAGAATTTTACCGCCCTGATTATAGCTCATTCCATGTAGTTGATTTTGATGAAAAAACAGGAAAGGTATTAAGAAAAACTACACACCAAGGTGCCGCAAATACTTCCGCATGGTCAAGAGGACAAGCTTGGGGATTATATGGCTACATCACGATGTATCGTGCAACGAAGAATATTGCTTATTTAAATCATGCAAAAAAAATTGCAGCATTTTATTTAAACCATCCTAATTTACCAGTGGACAAGGTTCCTTATTGGGACTTTGATGCAGGTCAACAACCTATTGCAAAGCGGGATGCTTCTGCTGCCGCTATTACTGCATCTGCATTGATGGAGTTGGCCCAATATACAACGGGTGCTGAAAAAGAAAGATACATTAATGATGGTGTAAAAATGATACAATCGCTTTCCAATGAAACCTACCGTGCAAAAGAGGGTGAGAATGGTGGATTTTTAATCAAACATTGTGTAGGCGCACTTACCTTAAATTCTGAAATTGACGTACCGCTTATTTATGCCGATTACTATTTTTTAGAAGCGTTGAAGCGTTATAAAGATTGGTATTTAAATAACTAATACAAATACTACATTGTTAAAGAGGAATAATTTACGCAGCAATTCGCGCGAAAATTATTCCTCTTTACATATAGGGCTTTAACTGATCACTTACTTTTTTCAAAAAAGGTGGAATGATGACTTTAGGATCTCCTGGATTCAAAGTTTCTGTGGGCAAGTACCCTTTATAAGGAGAAGCAGCAATAATCTTTACTAACTTTTTTAAATCCATGGGTTGCACTTTACCATTGATGGTAATGAGCTCCTTGATTTGCCAGTTGACTGCATAAGGCGCTACTAATTCAATTTCACTATACCCTTCCTTGGTTTGAAAGTTTCCTGTATCCACCACTAAACCAAACCATTGTTTATCGAGTCGATCAACAAAGTAAATAGCTTGTTCGGCCGTTAATATAAAATCATTGTGATTTTGCATGGCGATAATCACCCCTAATTTTTTTCCATATTGAACGCATTGGTCAAAACTTTCAATAATCCAATCTGCCACTTCCTTCCACGCGTATCCTTCCGGTAATTTTTTTGCACTATAAATACGAATCACAGGCGCCCCTAATTTTGCAGCCACTTCAATCCACTTTTTTACAAAATCAACTTCTGCCTGTCGGTTGGTAGGATTTGGAGATCCAAAGTCATTGCGTATGCCCGTTCCGCTAATACTAAGTCCTGCCTTGTGTACCCTATTTTTAATACTATAAATATATTCGTCAGAAGGTACTTGCGGATAGTTTTGTAAGTAATACCCTGTAATATCAAT
>JBEATG010000226.1:0-2822 GCA_041162035.1 Bacteroidota bacterium | reverse complement strand
CTATTATCATAGACTTAACCTGACTTAACCTTGCCTCATCAATTTTTAATTACTACCTTTAATTGGTATTTATTTTGCTTCATTTAAATCAATTAAAATGATTTTAGGGTTGCTGCTTGTTTTTTTTATTGGTTATTTGGCAATTACATTCGAGGGCGTATTAAAAATAAATAAATCGGCCATTGCATTGGTTACGGCAGTTCTGTGTTGGATTTTAATCATTTTTGACACTCCTGAAAAAAGTATTGTTTTAGCTGCATTGTCGCATCATTTAAGTGAGATTAGTGAGATACTATTTTTTCTTTTAGGGGCTATGACGATTGTAGAATTAATTGATGCGCATGATGGATTTCAAAATATTGTAGACCGAATAAAAACAACGCATAAAACAAAACTGATTTTTCTTATTGGGTTAATCACCTTTTTTTTATCTGCAGTGTTAGATAATTTGACCACCACCATTGTCATGGCTTCTATTTTAAATAAATTAGTAGCAGATCAAAAAACAAGATGGAAATTATTGGGCTTAGTGGTGATATCGGCTAATGCAGGGGGTGCTTTTAGTCCTATTGGTGATGTTACAACAACCATGTTGTGGATTGGAGGGCAACTCACTGCTATTAATATAATAAAACAAAGTTTTTTTGCAAGTTTTATTTGCATGGCGTTACCCGCTATTATTATTAATTACACGATCAAAGGGCAAATCATTTTTAAAAACGAGGCAGTCCCTAGTTTGAATTTTACGACAAATGCCAAGGAGCGAAATTTCATATTTGTAGCTGGGATTGTATGTTTATTATTTGTGCCTGTTTTTAAAACATTAACGCACTTGCCCCCGTATATGGGTATGCTTTTTTGCTTAGGAGTCATGTGGGTAATCACGGAGGTGATACATAATAAAAAACATGAATCAGAAAAGGGGCTACTTTCCGTGAACCATGCATTACGAAAAATTGATACACCCAGTATTTTATTTTTCTTTGGTATTTTAATGAGTGTCAGTTCATTACAATATGTAGGTGTTTTGCCTCAAGTGGCGCAGTATTTAAATGATGTAATGGGTAATATAAATGGTGTAGCGATTAGTATCGGTATGCTGTCCGCTGTTTTTGATAATGTTCCATTAGTTGCTGCTTTGCAAAATATGTATAGCCTTCAAACTTATCCTACGGATCATTATTTTTGGGAATTAATTGCTTATACTGCTGGAACAGGGGGCTCTATTTTAATCATTGGATCTGCGGCAGGGGTCGCAGTGATGGGGATGGAAAAAATTGATTTTTTCTGGTACCTTAAAAATATAAGCTGGATAGCTCTGATTGGATTTTTAAGCGGTGCTGCAGTATTTATTTTACAAAATAGTTTTCTATAAATATGGAATAAACTATTTTTCCTATTTCAATTTCGGGGGATTCCTCCCAAAGCATCATTGCATTAATATACTTTAATGTTGTGTAGTTGGATAAATCACTAAGGGTGATATTTTTTTCAATAATTCTATTTTCATCAATGAGCCTAGCGCGATGCGTGCCTAAGAGTAGGGGATGTAAAGGCGTATGCCACTCACTTCCATTAAAAAAAACCAAATTAGCGTAATTGCCGTCCTTAATCATGTTGTTTTGTACAATAATCATTTCATCTGTTCCTGATTTTTTCAAAGCCTCATTCAGCCAGTTGCGATTGGTGTATTTAAATTGGTATTCTTCTTGTGCAGCTTGATGAATAGAAATAGTTTGAATTATTTTTTTTTGATAAACTGCTTTTTCAATATGGTATGCTCCCTCTAAATTATATAAGCACTTTATTTTATACACGATATCTTTTTCAAACTTACCTTCGATTTGTATTTTATCAAGATGCATGGCCGTTTTCCCTCCCAATGCGCTAACCGTTCGATTGATTCTAGCTTGATGGTAGGATAAATTTTCAAGTATCCCGTTTACATATCGTATGGTTTCAAAAAAGGGGTACATATACTTTGTCTATCATTTCTTGGTATTCATTAAGGGCATCGCTATTACAAGTAATACCACCGCCACTGCGATAATAACCATCATTTTGTAAATAGCGGATTAAAACAGTACTGTCTAAATTTTTGCCATCATAATAGCCGGCAATACCTGTGTAATAGCCTCTGTCTTCATTTTCGGCAGCAGCAATGATATTGACCGTTTTTTGTTTTGGCGCACCGGAGATGGACCCTGCTGGCAGTAAATCAAAAAGAATATCTCCAATTTTTTCATGGTAATTAACGGCTAATTCCCCCATGATTTCCGAACTAACTTGCCCTAGGTTGCCTTGATGTGTCACAATCTCCTCGTAGTATCTGTATTTGGTAACTTTTACATTTTTGGATACCCTACTTAAATCATTTCTTATCAGGTCCACCATGGTGGCATGTTCTGAAATTTCTTTTTGGTTTTGTAGAAGAATATTTTTTGCATCGGGGATACTTGCATTAATGGTCCCCTTCATTGGATAGGAATATATCTTGCCGTCATTTATTTTTACAAATGTTTCTGGCGAAAAACACACAAATTCATCTTTTAAATAGCATGTGTATTTTGCATTTGCACCATTAAAAATTTCTGCAATGGTATAGTTTGAATTTAATTTAGACTTGGCAGTTAGGTTAACTAAAAAGCTATTTCCTATTTCAATTTCTTTTTTTACATCATCAAACTTACTTTTATACGCCTCAAATGAAATAGGTAATTTGTTAAATTCAAAAGCAGATTTATGACTACTTACTTTGTCTGTGTTTATATTTTTTTGATTCGTTACTCCATCAAAATTAAATTGGAAAATATTTTTGGTAT
>JBEATG010000208.1:0-4411 GCA_041162035.1 Bacteroidota bacterium | reverse complement strand
TATTTTATTAAAGTGCAAATGTAAAACATTAATACACAAGTTGAATCAATAGCCAAACAAAGGGCGTAGCTAATAATATAGAATCAAATCGGTCCAAAAATCCACCATGACCAGGCATCATTGTACCACTGTCCTTCACCCCGGCTAATCTCTTTAATTTACTTTCGAGCAAGTCGCCAAAAGTACCTGCAATAGCCGCTACCATACTTATCAAGAGAATGGATCGTTCATTTAAAGGAATATATTGACCCATAATTTTAGTCACTAATAAAACTGAAATGAGGATGCCGGCAATGGTACCTTCCCATGTTTTATTTGGCGAAATAGGGGACAACGGCCTACGACCAATTAAAGAACCCACCAAATAAGCAGCAGTATCATTTATCCAGATAGTTACAATTAAAATAAGTGGAATAGTATAACCAATATCTCCAATAAAAGAATTACTCATAATCGCCCTTAATGGAAAAATTAAAGACAAGCCCACGGAAATATATATAATGCCCCCAGCAGACACCATAAGTACTTTCAAATTTATTTTTTTTGAAACTAGCTCCACGAGTAAAATAATAACCGCAACCACAATGATACTATATGTAGCATAAGTAGTCAAGGACACTCCTTTATAGGCAAATGGCAATGCTGCTAAAGCAACAGTGGTGAAAAAGCCTATCACTATAACACCCCATTGATGAAATTTGGTAATTGCTGCATATACGGGAACAATGATGCGCATTAATTTTTGATACTCAAATAAACAGCCGAACTGTATCATTGTAAATAACGCAAAAAAGGACCATTGGTTCCACAAAATTCCACCAATCATAATTGCAGCAAAAATAACTGCTGAAATAGTCCTTACTTTTAAAACTGAAAAATTAAGTGCCATGCATTTTTATTTTTAATGTTGAAGGAATACAAAGCTAAACACTTCGTCAATGGATGATAAATTTATAAAAAAATTAAACTTGAAAATCTTTAACAATAAGTAACGCATTTTCATAATCCGCTGCTGACACATATACTTCCACCTCCCCTAAAAAAACATAGGAAGAATCAATCTTGTTCAACACATTTGTTTGTATTTGCTTTTCCATCAAAATGCCCGAAACCATTGAAGCTACAGCTAACTGACTACTACTAAATACTTTTTTCCAATTCGACATGATGGGTTGTTTCTTTTAATTTTTTACACAATATAATAATGACCAATAGGGCAAGAACCACCCAATAAAAGGGAAGATTGCCATCAATGACCGCGTCCATTTTTTTAGGATTGTCTCGTACAAGATATAAAATGGTAATACCTATCCCGTTATTGATGAAATGCATTAGCATGGGCAGCCAAATAGTTTTTGTATAAAAATAAATAATGCCTAAAATAATGCCCAATGACATACGGGATAAAAAACCAAAATAAGAAAAATGAAAAGCGCTAAATATTAGCGCAGTTACTATAATTGCCAAATAAGGCTTCCCCGTCCAGTCCATTAAAATTTTTTGTAGGCTTGCTCTAAAAAATAACTCCTCCACAACGGCAGGCACCACGGCTACTGCGATAATAGCAAACAATAAATCAAGGACCGATTTCATTTGCGTCATTGCATACAACGCTTTTTTATATTGGTCCTCCATTTGTGTTGCCCAGTTTTTTAATGAAATTGGGATAGGAATTTTTTCTGTTAGGTCACCTAAAGCGCCACTTAAAAACAAACCGGTGATGGCAATTAAAACAACAAGCCCTATTTGATTTAAATTTTTAATACGGGCAAACCCCAACTCCGATGCTAATTTATCCTTACTAAAAAATGCTACTGCTATACCAGGCAATCCAAATGCAATAATGGAGGCAAGTGCATTGGCAAACTGCGCAATGGATGCATTTTGAGGCAGTAATAAAGCAGCGGGTAGTCCACTAAAAGGTATATGCAATATGGCAGCAGCAATTGAAAAGCTGATCATGCCCCCTAAAATTAGGCTGATCCCTGACAATCCTATAAAAACGGCCATTTTTAGGCCGGGGGGCAGTTGAAATATGGAAGTTTCTGAACTTGACATGTAAAAGCAATTTATTGGTACATTTGCAATCGTATCCACTAGGATGCAAGATAATGAAATCATATGGTTAAAATAGGTCCTATTGTATTGCCCGATTTTCCGCTTTTACTAGCGCCCATGGAGGATGTAAGTGACCCTCCATTTAGAGCAGTATGCAAGGACAATGGTGCCGACTTAATGTATACTGAATTTATCAGTAGTGAAGGATTAATTCGAGATGCAATAAAAAGCCGTCAAAAGCTAGATATTTATGATTACGAACGTCCTATTGGTATCCAAATATTTGGCGGTGATGAAGAGGCAATGGCCATGTGTACCAAAATTGTTGACACTGTAAATCCCGATTTGATTGATATTAATTTTGGTTGCCCTGTAAAAAAAGTAGTGACCAAGGGAGCGGGTGCTGGTGTTTTAAAGGATTTGGATTTGATGGTGCGACTTACTGAAGCGGTCGTAAAAAGTACCAACCTACCCGTCACTGTAAAAACAAGATTAGGCTGGGATGATAATACAAGAAATATACATGAAGTAGCATTACGATTACAGGATGTAGGCATCAAAGCATTAGCCATTCATGGACGCACGCGTACACAAATGTATAAAGGGGAAGCAGATTGGACCTTGATTGGTGAAATAAAAAACGATCCGCGTATTCATATTCCCATTTTTGGAAACGGTGATATTAATTCACCCGAAAAAGCATTAGAATATAAAAACCGATATGGCGTGGATGGTATTATGATTGGTCGAGCTGCTATTGGGTATCCTTGGATATTTAGAGAAATAAAACATTTCGTTGAAACAGGTACCAAGCGCGCTGATCCTACGATTGAAGAACGCGTGGAAGTAGCGCGCAAACATTTAATAAAGTCAATGGAATGGAAGGGACCTATTGCAGGCATCAATGAAATGCGTCGACATTATGCAAATTATTTAAGGGGCTTGCCTAATATAAAAGAGTATCGCAATAAACTAGTTCGTATCACTGACCCAAAGGAAGTGGAAGCTATTTTAGATGAGATAAAAGAAAACTACAAGGACATGGTCATTGAATCTGGACATATTGTTTTAGAAAACTACCACGAGCACTGCCCTATTAATTAAACGAGCGAGTATATTTTAATTATACGCGCTATCACTTTTTTTGAACCCAATAATTGCACAATTATTTTTTTTCGATAGCAGCAATCACTAAAGGATCTAATGGATCAATGGTCATTGGAAAATAATTCACCAACACGCCCTGTTCATTAATTAAATATTTACAAAAATTCCAGGCTGGCTCCTGATTACACCAACCATTCAGTGAAGGATCAGACAACCATTTATGTACCAAATTTTGATTATTCTTTTTGATGACAATGCTTTTTTCCATTAAAGGAAAACTAACACCATAATTTTTTTTACAAAAAGCAGCAATATCTTGATTGTCACTTTTTTCTTGTCCCTTAAAATCATTGGCCGGGAATCCAATCACCACTAATTGTCCTTTGTATTGTTGGTATAATTTTTCAAGTGCTTCATATTGACCTGTATATCCACAATCGCTAGCCGTATTTACAATCAATATTTTTTTTCCTTTTAGTTCCGAAAAATTAAATGGGGCGCCATCAATAGTCGTTGCGTTTACATCATAAATGGAGCTTGCAGGCATGGCGCCATTTTTATTTTCCAATAATTTCTTTTTACCACTTGCATTCGTTGACCGCATAATCATTGGGTAAATGGATTTCAAAATGGATTGTCGATAGGACATATCCTTCTTCTTCAATAACACAGCAGCAGAAACTAATATTCCAAGAGCAATGGCAACTTTTATCATGATCTTTTTTTTATTCTTCAATTGTAATTCAAATTTAGTGAGCAGTTTCGCAAATAATAATTTACCTGATTATCCAATCAATCTTTTCAACAACCAGGCCTTGCCTTTATAGGGCGGATATTTAAAACTAGGATCAATCCAAGTAGGTGTTTTTAATACCGACTTCGTATGCGTAAATGTATCAAAACTTAACTTGCCATGATAACCGCCTGTTCCACTAAAACCGCGACCACCAAAAGGTAACTCATGATTGGTAATATGCATAGTGGCATTATTTACACATGCACCTCCAGAGGGTACATTGGTTAACCAATATTGTTCATCAACTTTGTTTTCAGTGAAAACATAAAAGGCCAATGGGTTTGGATTTTTTTGTATAATGGCCAACGCTTCTTCCTTGGATGTGTATGTAAGAATAGGAAGTATGGGGCCAAAAATTTCATCCTGCATAATTTTTGCATCTGCATGAATTCCGGTCATTATTGTTGGTTCAATAAATAATTTTTCTCTGTTTGATTTTCCGCCATAAAC
>JBEATG010000204.1:0-2903 GCA_041162035.1 Bacteroidota bacterium | reverse complement strand
TAATAAATGTTTCTATTGTAGCATGTGTAATTATTTTCGTTATTGGTTTTGCACTAGAGATAATGGCCATTTTCAGTTTCTATCAGCTTATTAAAACTTTAAAAAATAAAATTAAATAAGATTGATAAAAAAAGCCTTGAATTACTTCAAGGCTTTTTTGTATTCGGCTTCTTCGAAACCTAATAAAATGACTTTGTCATTGATGGTGAGTAGTGGGCGTTTAATGATGGATGTTTTTTCGATCATTAAAGCAATGGCTGCTTTTTGTGTAGTGATTTTAGCCTGCACTTCGGGTGGAAGTTGTCGCCAAGTTGCACCCTTTTTATTGACTAAGGCTTCCCAACCTACTTGCGCACACCAGCTGGTAAGTATTGCGCTGGTAATGCCTAGTTTTTTGTAATCATGAAAATCGTATCCGATTTTTTTTGCTTTTAACCAGTCCAATGCTTTTTTAACCGTATTACAATTTGGAATGGCATATACTTTTAAATCGCTCATTTGAATTACTTTATATATTTTTTTGCTAACCAGCTTTCAGCTAATGGTTGCAACCAATAGGCTTCCATCTCTGCTTTGTTATTGACCAAATTATTAAAATACAAGCTATCATGGGTTAATAAACCATTTTCAATCGCATAGCCTACTTGCGCCAATGGGACGGTTTCTACTTTGTTCTTTACCCAAAATGCGAGTAGCTCTCTATTAAACATTTGCAGTTGAAATCTTTTTTCAATTTCTTTAATAATATGCACCGAACTATCGGTACTGCATCCGCCCACTGTGGTATGTGATTCATCTGCCATGATAACTATAAACTGTCCATATAAAATAGTGGCAAACCCTTTAACATTTGCGCCATGACTTTTCCATATATCTGTAAAATCTTCTAAGATGGTTTCAATTTCGAAAATTTCACTCATGCTAAATAATCGGTTGGATTGGTAGATCCATACCTTAGATTGTGGGTGAAAATTTGCTGGGAAAATATTGGGTAAATGTACTTTCATGATGCTTAAATTATTTGATTGCTTGCGCGATTATTTCTGCGATGTCTAAAACGGTTGGGTCATGCTGATTTTCGGCAACTTTTAATCCATCGGATAACATGGTATTGCAAAAAGGGCAGGCGCTTGCCACAAAATCAGTTGCTGTTGCCCTTGCTTCTTCCGCACGCTCGGTATTAATTCTCTTATCTCCTTTTTCTTCTTCTTTGAACATTTGTGCGCCACCAGCACCACAACATAAACCCTTGGATTTACATCTTTTCATTTCCTTTAACTCCATGTCCAAACTTTCCAATACTTTTCTTGGAGCTTCATAAATTTCGTTTGCCCTTCCTAAATAACAGCTATCGTGGTAGGTGATGGTTTTCCCTTTCCATTCATTGCTATCAGTAAATTTAATTTTTCCTTGCTCAATTAATTCTTGTAAAAATTGGGTATGATGTATTACATCGTAGTTACCTCCTAGTTCGGGGTATTCATTTTTTAAAGTGTTAAAGCAATGCGGACAGGTGGTGACAATTTTTTTAATATTGTAACCGTTCAAAATTTGAATATTTTGATAAGCCATCATTTGAAACATGAATTCATTACCAGCGCGCCTTGCAGGATCGCCAGTGCAGGCTTCTTCTTTTCCTAAAATGGCATATTTAACGCCTGCTTTATTAAGGATAGTCGCAAATGCCTTTGTAATTTTTTGCGCTCTTTGGTCAAAACTTCCAGCACAACCTACCCAAAACAATATTTCAGGTTGTTCGCCACTCGCCATCATTTCCGCCATTGTAAATACCTTCATAAAATTATTTTTATGCCTTTGTCCATGCATCACGGTCGTCAGGAGAAAACTTCCAAGGTGCAAAATTATTTTCAATATTACTAAACATGCTATTCCATTCTTGTGGGGCATTGCTTTGCTCCATGACAAGTGATCTTCTTAATTCAATGATAATGTCCAATGGAGAAATGCTAATAGGACATTCCTGCACACAGGCATTACAGGTAGTACAGGCCCTTAATTCCTCCACGGTGATATAATCATGTAACAATGTTTTTCCATCTGGAACAAAAACTTTGTTTATTGCTATATTTTTAGAGATGGTTTCAATACGATCTCTGGTTGCCATCATTATTTTACGCGGGCTTAATAATTTTCCAGTGCTATTGGCTGGACATGCATCTGTGCATCTACCACATTCCGAACAACTATAAGCGTCCATTAAATTTTTCCAACTTAATTCTGTGGCTTCCTTGGCGCCAAAACTTTCTGGTGCTGCTGCATTTGTTGGGGCCAACTCGGTTTGCATGGCATACAATACTTCATTTTGTATATCAGGCATATTATGTAGCGTTCCACTAGGAATCAGTGGCGCATAGTAGGCATTGGGGAAAGCTAAAACGATGTGTAAATGCTTTGAGTAAGGTAGATAATTCATAAAGGAATAAATACCAATGATATGTAACCACCATGCGGACTTTTCAATGAGGAATAATTGTTCCTGACTATAATTAGCTGTTAACCAAGGATTGAAATTTTTCGATATAATAAAGCTTACTTCATGATCAGCTGCATTCATCAGCAGGAATAAGCTCATCAATAATATTTCAATAATTAAAATATAATTAGCATCGGAGCGAGGCCACCCTTCCAAGTCCTTACTGATAAATCGTTTTAATTTTATAACATTCCTTCTGATTAAAAAAACCACACATGCAATAGTCACTAGTAAAGCTAAAATTTCAAATGTGTTGATTAAAAAGGTATAAAGCCCGCCCATGCTTTTTGAAAATACACGATGCGTGCCTATAATACCATCTACAATAATTTCAAGCAATTCAATATTAATAACTATAAATCCAATGTATATGATTAAATGTAAAACAGCAACAATGGGTTTTTGAAAC
>JBEATG010000172.1:0-2907 GCA_041162035.1 Bacteroidota bacterium | reverse complement strand
CAGGTACTAAATAAGCACTTAATTCATCGGGTGTCACCAACCAAGGACCAATTACTGTAGAAAAATCTTTTCCTTTTGCTGGTCCTAAGTTTAAGAGCATTTCTTCCATTTGTAATTTTCTTGCACTTAAATCATTCATGATGGTAAAGCCAGCAATATAAGCGTCTGCGTCTTTTGCTTTTATGTTTCTACCTTCTTTTCCAATGACGATAGCTACTTCTAATTCAAAGTCAAGTTGTTGAAAATGATCTGGCATACAATAAATATCACCAGGACCTTGCACTGCATTGTGATTGGTAAAATAAAAAATTGGATATTGATCAAATTCTTTAATCATCTCTACGCCTCTGTTTCTTCTAGCCGACTCCACATGCTGACGAAATGCATATCCATCCCTGCATGAAGTTGGTCGAGGCACTGGTGCTAATAAACTGAAGTCCTTAATAGGCTCAATACTTAAACTTTTGTCCGCAATTTTTGAAAGTTGCTTTTCTGTTTGAAGTATGAGATCATTGCCAGATTGAAAAAAATCGATGATATTTTTTGGCAATTTTTCATTCACAGATTGAAGATTGTAGAGGCCTTCATGCACAATAGCGCCTAATTGGATTTCACCCGCTTTTAAATAACTAACTAATTTCATTGATTATCAATTGATTATATCATAAATAAATAAATAAACCGACTTTTGAGCCGGTTTCTTCAAATTAAAACAAAGTTAAAAATAAATCTTTTATATTTTCCTAATAATTGTTAGTATTGTAGTTCTTGAAATACTAATTTATGCCAATATACCACAGTTTGGGAGAGATTCCCCATAAAAGACATACCGCATTTAGACAACCCAATGGAAAACTTTATGCAGAAGAGCTTGTGTCTACAGAAGGTTTCTCAGGTATGTATTCTTTAGTGTACCATACACATCCGCCCACTTTTGTAAAAGCTTTGGGCGAACCTTATTCAGTGGAACCAAAAATTGCAAGAGAAAAACATTTGCGTCATACAAGTTTATTAGGTTTTAATATTAAACCAGAAGACGATTATTTAAAAAGTAGAAAACCAGTTTTAGTGAATGCTGATTTACAAATTTCTTTAGCAGCACCAATACATTCTATGACAGATTATTTCTATAAAAATAGTCAAGCAGATGAAGTTATTTTTATTCATAAAGGGTCGGGTACCTTACAAACTGGATTTGGTAAAATTAAATTTTCATACGGCGACTACCTTGTAGTTCCAAGAGGTACCATTTATCAAATAAAATTTGATGACGAAAACAATCGTCTATTTATCACTGAAAGCTTTAGTCCTATTCGTTTTCCAAAGAGATACCAAAACCAATTTGGACAATTGATGGAACATGCCCCCTATTGCGAAAGAGATATCAGACGACCAAGTGATTTAGAAACTTTTGATCAGGAAGGAGATTTTAAAGTATTGATAAAAAAACAAGGCTTAATATATCCATATATTTATGGTACACACCCTTTTGATTTTATAGGATGGGATGGATATCATTATCCATGGGCATTTTCCATTCATGATTTTGAACCCATCACAGGAAGGGTACATCAGCCACCACCAGTGCATCAAACTTTTGAAGCTAAAAATTTTGTGATCTGTTCCTTCGTTCCAAGGAAATACGATTATCATCCACAAGCCATACCTGCACCCTATAATCACAGCAATGTAGACAGCGATGAAGTGTTGTATTATGTTGATGGCGATTTTATGAGTAGAAAGTCGGTGGTGCAAGGCCAGATCACATTGCATCCTGGCGGTATACCACATGGTCCACATCCGGGTAGTGTTGAAAAATCAATTGGCAAAGAAAAAACAGATGAGTTAGCAGTGATGATAGATCCATTTAGACCATTAATGATCACCGAAGAGGCATTATTAATTGAAGATGAAAATTATCATAAGAGTTGGCAGCATAATATTGAGTAAAATAAATTATAAAAAGAAAAATGGAAAGTAATAGGAATGATCAAGATTTTTTACCCTTACTTGGTACAGATTATGTAGAGTTCTATGTGGGTAATGCAAAGCAGGCAGCACATTATTATAAAACAGCATTCGGCTATCAAGATTTTGCTTACAGCGGCCCAGAGACAGGCGATAAAGAAAAAGTATCTTATGTTTTAATGCAGGATAAAGTAAGACTTATTTTAACTACGCCTTTACATCCCACTTCAGTCATTGCAGATCATGTAAATCAACATGGAGATGGTGTAAAAGCTATTGCACTCACTGTGAACGATGCGTATGATGCGTTTGAACAAACCGTAAAAAGAGGCGCTAAGCCTTATATGGAACCCAAAACAATGCAAGACGAAGAAGGTGAAATAAAAATGAGTGGTATTCATATTTATGGAGACACAGTACATTTATTTATTGAGCGTAAAAATTACAAAGGTGCTTTTATGCCTGGCTTTAGAAAGCATGAAAGCAATTATAAGCCTTCTGCCGCTGGTCTTAAGTATATAGACCATTGTGTGGGCAATGTGGGTTGGAATCAAATGAATACATGGGTGAGTTTTTATGAAGATGTCATGGGTTTTAAAAATATTTTGACATTTGATGATAAGCAAATTTCAACAGAGTACTCTGCACTCATGAGTAAAGTCATGAGCAATGGCAACGGATTTGTAAAGTTTCCAATTAACGAACCAGCAGAGGGGAAAAAGAAATCACAAGTAGAGGAGTATTTAGATTTTTATAAAGATGCAGGAGTGCAACATATTGCTATTGCCACTGACAATATTGTTGATACCGTTACACAATTAAGTAGTCGTGGTGTTGATTTTTTAAATATACCATCTACTTATTATGATGATTTGTTAGATCGTATAGGACCTATAGACGAAGATATTGCACCACTAAAAAAATTAGGCATTTTAGTAG
>JBEATG010000119.1:0-2720 GCA_041162035.1 Bacteroidota bacterium | reverse complement strand
TACACTTTTTGTCCCCATTGGTAACTGATCACCATCATAGTGCCATAACAGAAAAAGGTAGCCCAAGCACTTGCCATAAATCCAAAATAAGGGATGGCAAAGTAATTGATGGTAATGGTAATAATAGCACCAATAATAGTTATCCAAGCACCCGCCATTGTTTTATTACTTAGTTTATACCAAATACTTAGGTTGTAGTAAATGCCTAAAAATATATTCGCTAATAACAATATTGGGACCACTTTTAATCCCACATACATGGCCGGATTACGTATAAACGCTTTCCATATATCTAAATAAAGCGCAACCATTAAAAACATAATACATAAAGTAATGACAAAAAATTTCATTACACGCGCATATGTTTTTTGTGCATTGTCAGTACCTGCTTGTTTAAAGAAAAAGGGTTCAGCGCCCATTCTAAATGCTTGTACTGAAATGGTAATCAATATAGATAACTTATAACATGCACTATAAATTCCAACGATGGCTTTGTTAGCATCGGGCGAGCCGCCTGGCGCCCACCAACCTAACATGATTCTATCTAAGGTTTCATTGACCATGCCACCGAGCCCCACTAAAATTAGGGGCAGTGCGTAAATCATCATTTGTTTCCATAAATCAAAATCAAATGAAAATCGAAGTGCACTAATTTCTTTTTTCAATAAAAACAAAACAAAAACATTCTGAACAATGCCCGCAACTAAAATATAACCTACTGACCATTCGGGCTTATAAAGATTTGATAAAATACTATTCGGGTGCGTTTGAATGTATGTTGGTAAAACACTGATAAAAAAATAAGTAGCTGCTATATTCAAAATAATACCGCCTATTTTAACAAATGCAAACTTTTTAGGTTTTTCTTGTAATCGTAATCTTGAAAAGGGAATAGTGGTAATCGCATCTAGTCCAACTACCCATGCCATCAATGTAATGTATTCGGGATGTGCAGTGATTTGCAAAAGCTGTGCAATAGGAGTGCTCCAATAAATAAGTCCCATTAATACAACTGCAGTCACCATGAACATAGAAAAGCTACTGGTGTGGTAAATTTTTTCTTCATTTTCCTTGGTGCCAAATCGGAAATACGCCGTTTCCATACCATGCGTTACGATGACATTTAAAAATGGGATGAAGGAATAAACTATCGACATTTCGCCATAAGCCGATTCGGTAAACTTAAAGGTAAGATAGGGTACCAGCAAATAACTGATAAACCTAGCTGCAATGGAGCTAAGCCCGTACCAAATGGTTTGACTGGCTAATTTTTTAATACTACTCAAGGGCTTGAAATTACAGCTAAATTAGTGAAAATAGTTTTGTTTATCTTCATGGTGCAAAACAGTCATACATGAGAGCGGTAATTCAAAGGGTTTCCCAAGCGAGCGTCACAGTAGAGGGCGCAATTATTGGCCAAATTGAAAGGGGATTAATGGTTTTGGTGGGTATTGTAAATGAAGATGATACCATAGATATTGAATGGCTCTCCAATAAAATTATTAATATGCGCATTTTTGACGACGAAAATGGGGTCATGAATAAAAGCCTTGTTGAAATAGAAGGGGCATTATTATTAGTAAGCCAATTTACCTTGTATGCCTCCACCAAAAAAGGCAATCGACCTTCCTATATTGCAGCTGCCAAACCGGAAATTTCCATTCCCTTATACGAGGCCATGATACAGCAGCTGGAAAAGGATTTGGGGTCGTCCATTCAAACAGGCAAATTTGGGGCAGATATGAAAGTGGCACTCATTAATGATGGCCCCGTCACGATCACCATTGATTCAAAAAATAAAGAATAAATCCAAACGAGTTGATTTTAAATAAATTAAAAAGCAAATAAAAATATGTCAAATACAATCACCATACAGCAAGCGCAGGAACAAGTAGATCAATGGATAAAAACTGTCGGCGTAAAATATTTTAGTGAGCTCACTAATTTGGGTATTTTAATGGAAGAGGTAGGGGAGTTGTCCAGAATTATGGTACGTAAGTTTGGAGATCAGTCCTTTAAAAATAAAGAGGAAGAAGTTTTGTTGGCCGATGAAATGGCAGATGTGCTTTTTGTGTTGATTTGCCTAGCCAATCAAACTGGGATCGATTTGGCCACCGCATTAGAGAAAAACATCCAAAAGAAAACACTAAGGGACGGTTCTCGCCATCAAAACAACGAAAAATTACATCGATAATATAATCTAGCAGTATATTTGCAACCTATGAGTAAGGTACAACCAGACAACACATTACAAGCGATAATTTCGCACGCCAAAGAATATGGTTTTGTTTTCCCAAGTAGTGAAATCTATGATGGGTTGAGTGCAGTGTATGATTACGGCCCCTATGGTGCACAATTGAAAAAAAATATACGTGATTATTGGTGGAATAGCATGACACAAATGCATGAAAATATTGTGGGTATTGATGCTGCCATATTTATGCATCCAACCACTTGGAAAGCGAGTGGGCATGTGGATAGTTTTAGCGATCCATTAATTGATAATAAGGAAAGTAAAAAAAGATACCGCGTTGATCATTTGATTGAAGGACATGCAGATGCTTTAATTGCGAAAGGGAATGCACCAGCAGCGGAAAAGTTATTAGCCGATATGGATGCCTTGTTGGCAAATGAAGATTTTGAGGGACTAAAAAAATTAATTGAAGACAATAAAATTTCTTGTAGTGTAAGTGGTACCAGTAACTGGACAGAAATAAGAC
>JBEATG010000113.1:0-4029 GCA_041162035.1 Bacteroidota bacterium | reverse complement strand
AGTGGTGAAAAAATGGAAACCTTAGATATTTTTTATCCTGATAGAATGGCCCAAAGAATTTTGGGGATGGGAGATATTAGTTCATTGGTTGAAAAAGCGCAGGCGCAATTTGATGAAGCGGAAGCAAAAAAATTAGAGAAAAAAATTAGAAAAAATCAGTTTGATTTTGAAGATTTTTTAACCCAGATACAGCAGATAAAAAAGATGGGTAATATAAAAGATTTAATGGGGATGATTCCAGGTATGGGAAAAAGTTTAAAAGATGTCGACATTAATGATAATTCCTTTAAGGGTGTTGAAGCCATCATTCAATCAATGACGGTATTGGAACGTCGTAATCCAGATTTACTTTCACCGAGTAGAAAGCAAAGAATTGCCAAAGGTTCGGGTAAGGATATTGGAGAAATCAATGCTTTTATAAAGCAGTTTGACCAAATGAAACAGATGATGAAGCAAATGTCTGGAGGAATGGTGCCAGGTAAAATGCCTGGTTTAAGGAGATAACGACTTGATTATCAGTATAATTAATGATTTATTTTAGGAATAGGCACCATTTTCCACCATTTTATATTATCTTCGCGTCCTATTAACCCTATTTGTTAACGCCTATAAATATCTATTTAACATGGCAGTAAAAATGAGACTACAGCGTCATGGTAGTAAAAAAAGGCCTTTCTACTTTATAGTAGTAGCCGACGGACGCGCACCAAGAGATGGTAAATTCATCCAAAAAATTGGTACTTACAATCCTTTAACAGTTCCTGCGACCATCCAATTGGATCGTCAAAAAGCTTTAGAGTGGTTAAACAAAGGTGCACAACCTACAGACACGGTTCACCGTATTTTATCTTTCAAAGGAGTTCTTTATTTAAAACACTTATTACGTGGTGTTAAATTAAACTTATTTGATGAGGCAACTGCGATGGCTAAGTTTCAAACTTGGTTCGCCGAGCATGAAGCAAATGTAGCAAGCAAGAATGATGCACACAAAAAAGCACAAGCTGCTAAAAAAGTGTATGTTCCAATTGTGAAGAAAGTAGCTGAACCAATTGCAGAAGCGCCTGTTGCAGAAGCACCAGTGGCTGAAGCTGAACCAGTAGTTGCTGATGAAGCACCTGCTGCAGAAGAAACACCAGCTGCAGAATAATTTTAAATTAATCTAGCTTTAATAAAGCCCCTGGTTCCGTTTATCGGTATCGGGGGTTTTTTGTAATTTATCGGTATTAAATAAATCAAGTTTATCCCAATTGTTCTGTTTCGAATAATTAGTTTTGTGTATTCCATATTTTAAAACCAATCAATGAGCGAATATATACATATCGGAAAAATTGTCGCTGCGCATGGTATTGGGGGGCAAATTATTATCGAACATGCACTAGGTAAACCCATTAATTTTAAAGGTATCGAAGCCATTTTCGTTGAAAAAAATACGGCAAGCTTTATACCTTATTTTATTACATCGGCTGTTGCAAAAACAGATACTTTAACCCATTTACAGATAGAGGGTATTCAAAATAGGGAAGCCACCCAAATTTTAATCAGCAAAAAAGTTTGGTTACCACAAGCCGAGTTCCAACAGCTGGTTGATAAAAGTTCGCCCTTGGCTTTATTAGGTTATATGGTACAGCAAAATGGCATTGATTTAGGGAATGTGATAGAAGTCATTGAGCAACCACACCAATTGATGTTAACGATATTATACCAAGGACAGGAAGCCTATATTCCACTACATGAAGAAAGTTTAAAAGGGGTGGATCACGTAAAAAAAACGGTCACTGTTTTACTTCCCGATGGATTATTGGATTTATACACTTCCGTTTAGGGGGTATTCATTTTGTAAAAAAATTTTTTTCATTAAAAGTCTACTAATTTAGTAGGAAATGCATATCTTTGTATTCTCACTATAAAAAAACAGCATTATGAGTTTAAGATTAGGGGATATTGCGCCCGATTTCAAAGCAAAATCAAGTATTGGCGACATTAGCTTTCATGAATACCTTGGAGATAGTTGGGGAATTTTATTTTCACACCCAGCTGACTTTACGCCTGTATGTACCACCGAATTAGGCCGCACTGCTGCATTGCAAGAAGAGTTTGCTAAACGCAATGTAAAAGTTTTAGCACTTAGCGTTGACGGTGTTGAAAGTCATCAAAAATGGATCAGTGATATCAATGAAACACAACATGTACATGTAGGTTTTCCAATTATAGCAGACGAGGATAAATCAGTGGCTAACGCTTATGATATGATTCATCCAAATGCTTCAGAAACCTTTACTGTGCGTTCCTTGTTCATTATTGGACCAGATAAAAAAGTAAAATTATTTATTACCTATCCAGCTTCCACTGGACGAAACTTTGTGGAAGTGTTAAGAGTGATTGATTCACTTCAGTTAACAGCTAATTACAGTGTGGCTACTCCTGCGAATTGGATAGATGGGGAAGATGTGATTGTGGTTCCAGCCATCAAAACAGAAGATGCATTAGTTAAATTCCCCAAAGGCTTGAATATCGTAAAACCGTATTTGCGTTATACGACACAACCGAACAAGTAAATGGTGTGTAATTGCAAAAAGGAAGTTGGGTGATGGACGCTTCAGTAAAAAGTAATTATTTTTTGTGCAACAAACTAAAATAACTTTTACAGTGTGTCACTGTTGATGCGAGTCATTTACCTTTCTTTATAATCCCTTTCTCTGTTAACGCAGGGGAGGGGATTTTTATTTTTCGCTATTCCATTTGTCCAGCTGCTTTAAAGTGGCAGCAAGATCCTTGGGGATGGGCGCTTCAAATTGAAAGCACTTCCCATTTAATTCAAACTGTAAAGTATGTGCATGTAATGCTTGTCTTGCTAATAAAGGACGTTCTTCTTCCTCCGCCTTGCTTAGTTTGAAATTTTTCTTTTTTATGGAAGACAATAATAATTTTTCGCCGTCGCCATAAATATCATCTGCAACAATGGGGTTACCCAAATGTTGGGCATGTATTCTAATTTGATGTGTTCGGCCAGTATGAATTTGGAAACAAACCCAAGCATATCTTTTATAATATTTTAATACCTCAAAACTTGTTTGTGCTGCTTTGCCTTTGGCATGGGTCACCATTTGTCCTTTTTTACCAGGATGTTCCATGATGGCTTGATCAATAGTGCCATTTTGTGGCGGACGCCCCATCACCAAACCCAGGTATTTTTTTTCTATGGTACGGCCTTCAAACAAAGTGCTTAATTCTTGGTGCGCCTCGGCAGTTTTTGCAAATAAAATTAAACCACTGGTATGTTGGTCTAATCGATGCACCGTAAAAATGGCGGGATACTTTTCCTGTAGCAATGATTTAAGTGAAGCTTCTTTGCCAAATCGATCAGGGATACTAAATAAACCGGCGGGCTTATTGAGTACAATCATGTCGTCATTTTCAAATAATATATCTATCATTAAAGTGCGTTCAATTAAATAGGAGGGAGTAAGATTAATTATCCTTTGCAGATTTCCTTGTAAAGGATTTATTCATGAATTTCAAAAGGCGAACTTCTTTTTCTGCTAAAAAACGCCATTTACCACGGTCTACATTTTTCTTAGTAAGGTTGGCGAACATAACTCGGTCTAAATGTCTCACATCATAACCTAAGTGTTCAAAAATACGTCTTACAATTCTGTTGCGACCACTATGAATTTCAATACCGATTACATCTTTTGAAGTATTGGATAAATAACTTACTGCATCCGCTGCAATAAATCCATCTTCCAAATCAACACCCTTCGCAATGGCTTCCATGTCCGCCTTGGTGACAGGTTTGTCTAAGGTTACTTCGTATATTTTTTTAATTTCATAGGAAGGATGGGTTAGCTTCTGCGCCAAGTCGCCATCATTCGTTAATATCAAAACGCCAGTCGTATTTCTATCAAGTCGACCTACTGGAAACATGCGTTGTGTAGTTGCGTTTTTGATAATATCCAACACCGTTTTTCTGCCTTCAGGATCACTCGCTGTGCATATATAATCCTTCGGTTTATTTAATAATATATATAC
>JBEATG010000070.1:0-5179 GCA_041162035.1 Bacteroidota bacterium | reverse complement strand
TTTAGGGATCATGCTTCCAGTGGTTGAACTAAATGTTAAATATTTAAGGCCCGCTAGATATGATGATTTATTGACCGTTACCACCCAATTAAGAGAGTTTCCTATTGACCACAGAATCACTTTTCATCAAGAAATTCATAACGAGGAAGGCAAACTGTTAACAATTGGTACTGTAAAGCTATATTTTATGGATAAAAACCTTGGTAATAGAGCTTCCATGCCCCCATTTTTGGCTGAAAAACTAAGTTCCTATTTTAGTTAAAGCGCCTATTTTTGATTTACTTTGCAACCTAATTTAACCCTGACGCATGGATCAAAATAAAGCGACTATTATCACCATCGGAGACGAGCTTTTAATTGGGCAAGTCATTGACACAAATAGTGCATTTATAGCGCAATCCTTAAATGCCATTGGCGTCATAGTTACCAGTAGAATAGCTGTTGGTGATGACAAATTAGCCATTTCAAATGCTTTAGATAATGCCCTTAAGGAAAATAATATCATTATTCTTACAGGAGGCTTGGGTCCTACTTCAGACGATATCACCAAGCCATTTTTAACTGAATATTTTGGAGGTACCATGGTAGTGCATCAACCAACACTTGATCATATTACTTATATTTTTGAACAGGTCCATAAGCGTCCAATGATTGATCGCAATCGCAAACAAGCAGAAGTGCCTGATTCTTGCGAAGTGTTATTCAACGAAACGGGTACAGCACCTGGGATGTTATTCAAAAAAAATGGTGCTTTTATTTTTTCACTTCCTGGCGTACCCCATGAAATGAAATGGTTGACTGAAAATAAAGTAATCCCCTATTTACAAAGTCAAATTATTTCAAGCCATGTTGGCCATAGAACCTTGCTAACTGCAGGTATTGGGGAATCCTTCCTTGCTGAAATAATTTTAGATTTTGAAAATAATTTACCAGCAACACTTAAATTAGCCTACCTACCTAACTTTGGTATGGTCCGATTAAGATTAACTGGACAAGACAATGACAGCAAACAATTGAACATCACCCTTGACCAACAATTCGAATTATTAAAAATAGCTGTGGCCGAATATTTAGTAACTGATTTGGATGAAACCATGGAAGTAGTGGTTGGAAAACTACTAAAATCAAGTGGCAAAACTGTGGCGACTGCTGAAAGTTGCACTGGCGGATTTATTGGTCATTTGTTATCCAAGCACGCAGGTTCATCTCAGTTTTATACAGGCGGAATTATTAGTTATGATAACAGAATAAAAACTGAATTTTTAGACGTTCCATCCAATATTTTACAAACCGTAGGAGCCGTAAGTAAGGAAGCGGTTGAACAAATGGCAAAAGCGGTTAGAGAAAAGATGAATACCGATTACGCAGTGTCAGTAAGTGGTATTATGGGGCCAACAGGAAAGACGGACGAAAAACCTCTGGGCATGGTCTGGATAGGAGTTGCAGATAAAGAAAGGGTGTTTTCGAAGGTTTTATACTTAAGATTTGACAGGCAAAGGAATATCGAAATAACAGCTACCCAGGCTATAAATTTGCTTAGGTTATTAATAATCAATAAAATTTAGTCTTATTTTTACTAAAATTTACCCTTATGCCAATAGTTGATTTGGTTTTGCCTAAGCTGGGTGAAAGTATCATGGAAGCGACCATTTTAAAATGGCACAAAAGCGTTGGTGATACCATCCAATTGGACGAAACTTTATTGGACATTGCTACTGATAAAGTAGATAGCGAAATACCATCGACGGTAGCGGGGAAAGTTATAGAAATTTTATACGAACCCAATGCAGTGGTTCCCATTGGAACGGTTATCGCACGTATTGAAACCGATGAAAAAAGTGTAGCAAGCACCAATTTTGATCTTGCTGTTCCAGTAACAGCTCCAATTATTGAAAAAGCAACAACGGATAAGCCAAGTTCTGATAACAAGCTGTCTAGCTCAAATGACATCCTACTTGAAGTACCATTTACTCCTTCGCCAACAACAATAAAGAACGATAACCAAAGCATACAAGAGGGAAAGTTTTATTCCCCATTGGTCATGAATATTGCGCAAAATGAGGGCATCCCTATGCAGGAATTGCAGCAAATAAAAGGTACGGGCAATCAAGGCCGTGTTTCAAAAAAGGATATTTTAAATTACATAGCTGATAAAAAAACTTTAAATAACAATAGTCAAAATATTGTAAATCAATCACTAACTGATTCAAGTAATATTGTTACTAATAATAATTATACCACAGGCGTTAATCTTGAAAACATCATTCAGGATGACCATAAACACACTACTGCGGTAACTGGCAAACTAGCACAACCTGAGGATGTAATCATTACTGGCCATACTGAAATTATTGAAATGGATCGTATGCGCAAGGTAATTGCAAAGCATATGGTTGATAGTGTTCAGACTAGTGCCCATGTAACTTCATTTGTGGAAGCCGATGTGACGAATATGGTGGTTTGGAGAGAGAAAGTAAAGCAACTGTTTGAAAAGAGAGAAGGGGTAAAATTAACTTTCACCCCCATGTTCATAGAATGTATAGCAAGTGTGATGGAAAAATTCCCCATCATCAATAGCAGTTTAACTGGGGATCAGATCATATTGAAAAAAGATATTAATATTGGCATGGCTACTGCCCTACCTTCTGGTAATTTAATTGTACCAGTCATAAAAGGTGCGAATCAATTAAGTATAGTTGGATTAAGCAAGGCGGTAAACACTTTAGCTAATGATGCAAGACTAAATCAGTTAAAGCCATCAGATACACAAGGCGGCACTTTCACCGTAACTAATGTGGGCACTTTTGGTAGTATTATGGGAACACCTATAATAAATCAACCACAAGTAGCCATACTCGCAATAGGCGCTATTAAAAAAAGGCCTGTTGTTGTTGAAACACCTTCAGGTGACGCTATATTAGTTAGACACATGATGTATTTATCCATGAGCTATGACCATCGTATTGTGGATGGCGCTATTGGATCACAATTTTTAGCAGCGGTTGCTAAAGCATTTGAAGCTTGGGATCCCAATCGTCAATGGTTTCAATATTTATAGCTACTAATTAGTTTAACCCTAAAGTACGTCCCTTCATCATTGCAGGCACGCCAGAATTTAACCATGTTGGCATCGGCGCTCCTTTTAAATAGGAATCAAAAAACTGCTGTTCTCTAATTTGTATGTCTTTTCTGTTTTTTCTTTCTACTAAATTATGCGCTTCATTATTATATACTAAAAGCCATACTTTTTTATCTAGTCTACGCATTGCCGTAAACATTTCAATACCTTGATACCAAGGCACCGCATCATCTGCATCATTACTCATAATCACCAATGGTGTAGTTACTTTTGGCAAATCAAATAAAGGAGAGTTTTTAATATATAAATCTGGACGCTCCCATAAACTTGCCCCGATTCTACTTTGTGTTTTTTCATATTGGAACTGTCTATTCAAACCTGACCCCCAACGTATACCGCCATAAGCACTGGTCATATTAACCACCGGAGCACCAGCCCATGCAGCTGCAAACAATTTGGTTTTAGTAATTAAATAAGCAATTTGATAGCCACCCCAACTCTGTCCTTGCAAACCAATCTTTGTACTATCCACAAATCCTTTTTGCACCATGGCTCTGGCGCCACTTAAAATATAATCATAGGCGCCTTGACCTGGGTAACCTTTGGTATACCAAATATCTGGAACAAAAACGACATAACCCCTACTTGCAAAAAATGGAATATTTAAACGGGAAGGCGTTGGTGCTGGTGGAAGATAATTATGTAAGGATTGATTACTGCGTTCGTAAAAATAAACAATCATTGGATACTTCTTTTTGGCATCAAAATTTTCAGGCAAATACAAAACACCTTCCGCTGTTTTTCCAGTATAGGATTTCCATTTGACCAACTGCGAAGTCATCCAGTTGTAATTATTTTGTTGCGGATTTATTTGCGTAAGTGCTATTGGATTTTGCTTCAGTGTATCAAAACTATAATGATATAAATTGGGAGATTGTTTTTCATCTTCTTGCATCACCAATAAATCATTCGACTTTTTTGCTGCTACGATATTGGTCAAATGCATTGGCAACTGATTTATTGTAAATAGCTTTCTGGCGCCTAAAGACAAGGAAACCAATCCTTCTGATTTGTCCACCTCATTAAATGTTTTTAATAAAATAACCGCATCCGCGTTTAAAAATCGGCGATCATTGTCAGTTTCAACAAAACGATAACTAATTTTATTTTGACGACCGTTGGTTAATTTAATGGAAGGCGATTTACCCTCCGCATCTGCTAGCCAAATATCATATCTATCATACACTAAAAAATGCTTATCGTCCTTCATCCACTTTGCAATACCATAGGCATTAGGATCATCAGGGACATCGTTTTCTTCATCATACAATGGCACTGAGATATCTGTTAAAATGTTTTTTGAAACACCCGATGCAACATCATAAGATTTATATTTTTTTTGATCCTCGACATAATAAACCAAACGCTGCCCATCATAGGAAGGTGCCAACTGACTTATTTTGATATTTTTTTGAACTAGGCTATTTTTCCCGGTGTTATTATCTATGACATACAAATCCCTTTGCGAAAATCCTTGCCATTGAGATGCTATAGCATAATTAGAATCAATTAAAGCATAGGTATAACGTCCATCGCCTTCGGTTGTTTTTAATAAATCACGGTCTTTTATTTTTCCAAGATAAGTGACTGAATTGTCAGCTGGACGATACAAAACAGTTTCGGTGCTTTTAAGCGTCGCATCTAAATTCTTTAATTGCACTGTTTGTAAAGTAGGATCTGCATAATGCCATATATCAACACTTACGCGATCAAATTCTGGTAGTGAAGTGTCTTTGATTGGAAGTATGGGCTGAACACCTAAGGAAAGTACCGAACCAGATTTACTAAATGAAATTTTACGATCGCCTCCAATGGTATATTGATTTGGAATTTGATCATGATTTCGGTTGATAACAAAATGTGCTGAATCCAATCCATGATTGTAATAAGCAAGTGTGTAGTTTTTTTGCAATGCTTTATCGGCACTGTCTCGCTCAACTAAATAGGCCAATTGCTTTCCTTGTTCATCCCAAGTAAAATTAGTTGCAGTATAAAAATGACTGTTTAAAGTGATGGTATTTGTGTCAGCAATCGAACTCA
>JBEATG010000061.1:0-4033 GCA_041162035.1 Bacteroidota bacterium | reverse complement strand
GCGCTTCATTCACGGTTTCAAAACGACAATAAAATTGGTTCACCAAATTGGTAAAAACTGAACCTGATGGCCATACCTGTGTTCCCCTATTGGTAATGGTGACCAAAGTAAGCGTTTCGCTCGCATGCGTTAAACATTTATCCGCAATTACTTTTGGTTGATCCGCACTTTCAATAAAAAAATCAACCCCAACAATTTTATGATGATCCCTAAGTTCACTTTGTAACATTGGATTATGTTCCAATTTAAAATTAGTAGGGGTTACATAAAAATTAGGTAAGAATGGTTTTGGATTGTGTTTGGGTTGTTTGCCAAAATTATCAATAATCGCTTGTGCAAATACGGTGGTGTTAACGGAAGGGATATTTTTATCACCAAAGTCGCCGGTATGCACGCCTGACTCTAAAGTATACAATAATGCATTTTCAATCACCACTGCTTGCTCCATCAATCCCAAGTGTCGAAGCATACTTAAGCCACTTAATAATAATGAAGTAGGATTGGCAATATTTTTCCCAGCAATATCTGGTGCAGTACCATGAACTGCTTCAAAAATTGAAATATGATCCCCGATGTTTGCAGAAGGCGCAAAACCAAGTCCACCTACTAATCCAGCGCACAAGTCACTCACAATGTCACCTTGCAAATTGGTTAAAACAATCACATCAAACAAATCAGGGCGACTTACTAATTTCATACATAAGTCATCCACAATCACATCGTCCGATTTTAATTCAGGATATTCTTTGGCTACTTCTTTAAATACTTCAAGAAATAAACCATCTGTTAATTTCATGATATTGGCCTTGTGCCCACAAGTAATACGACGTGCCCCTTTTTTCTTGGCCATTTCAAATGCATAACGAATTACTTGTTCACTTCCTGGGCGCGTTATGAATCTGCGGCCCAATGCAACATCTTGCGTTAACATATGCTCAATTCCTCCGTAAGTATCTTCAATATTTTCTCTTACAATAGTAAGATCGATAGGAATTCCAGCTTTACTAAAAACGGTATCTACCCCACTTAAGGTTTGAAATTTTCGGTCGTTTGCGTAAGTATTCCAAGTTTTTCTTGCAGTTACATTCACACTTTTTACACCCTTCCCCTTTGGGGTTTCCATCGGGCCTTTAAATAATATGCCTAAATCTTCGATAGTTTGCTTGGCTTCAGGGGTCATGCCATTACTAAATCCCTTGTCAAAAACCCACTTACCCATGTCCACTATCTCATATTCCATGGGCACTTTAGCGGCATTAAAAATAGCAATAACCACTTCCATTATTTCTGGTCCAATTCCATCCCCTTTTGCAACTGCGATTTTCATTTGATTCGTGTTTTTTAGCGAAAATTTTAGGCAAAAAACCTACCTAACTGATTCGATGGCGCAAAGTTACGCGACTTAACGGTTGTTTGAAAAAAAATTGCTTCCTATTTTGTAAAATCAGACCCATTTTACGCTATTTTTACTACGCAGTATTCTCTGCAGGGCAATTGAAGGAAACGACATAATATGGTCTCTAAAATTTCAGAAGGCATAGAGGTAAGTATCGAAACTTTTTACCAAAAAGATTATAGTAATCCTTTGCAAAATGAGTATATGTTTGCCTACCGTATCACTATTGAAAACCACAATTCATTCCCTGTAAAATTATTGAAGCGCTATTGGGAAGTATATGATAGTAATAGTGAATTTCGTGTAGTAGAAGGAGAAGGGGTTGTTGGTGTGCAACCTTTAATCATGCCAGGTCAAAATTACCAATATGTAAGTGGCTGTCATTTAAAAAGTGAATTAGGAAAAATGCAAGGGCACTATACCATGGAGAACATCGATACTAAGGATCTTATACATGTAAATATCCCGTCATTCAAGATGGTAGCGCCAGTCAAACTCAACTAATTAGTTAAACCGCTTTTCTTGAATTTTTTAAGGCTTGTATTTACTTTCTGCGAAAATTTTTTCAGCTGGCAATTGTAACAACGCAATTAAATTTGACTGCTCTTTGTCAGATTGTTGCTCCATCCATGATTTTACTATTTGATAGCCTATAAATATGCCTACATTACCTGGAATTTCATTTCCAAAATAAAGGCTAAATGGCCCTTCGTTTAATAGCTGCGATGCAACTTTAGGATCCTTGGAATAAACCAAATTCATTTTTAGTAAATAGTTCCAAATATCCTGTTCTGCTTTGATAGTAGCTGCATATTGTGACGCGCTATAACCAAATAAATCAGCGTCATTTTTTTCAGGTAATACTTTTTTTAAGATGTATTGCCTTTTCCCCATTTCAATCATTTCAATAATTAAGCCGCGCGTTAAATTACTATTCGGTGCTATATCCTGCAGTAAATTTTTTGCTGCGGTAATGGGAATAAAGCGGGGTGTAAAATTTTGACTAATATATGGTGGAAAGTATTTTTGAAACTGTTCCGATTGATACCAAGAAGAAGTATCCCCCAAAAACATTTGTAATCCAATAGCCATATAGTCTGCCCCAATTGAGTTTCCAAAACCATCTAAAGGCCCAATAAAATAAATAATTTTTTTTGGCAATGGATAGGCTGGAAAATAATAATGTATGTTCCTAAAAAGATTTTGTAATTGCGGATGTGCGCTTACAGGTGCATTTATTTTTTGCACGGCTGTAAAAATGGGTCGATACGCATTTAAAAAACTAAGTAAGGCTGTTTCACTATTGTTTGAATCAATCGCCAACATTTGCTGCAACAGTACCTCACTTATAAATGGATAACGGGTATTCATTCCCAATAAGCTATCCTTGATATGAAGGGTATCCATAGTAAATAATACCTGATCCAGCCTTTCCATAGGTAAAACAATTTCAGGGGCATTTTGTGCAGGGTTATTTTGCATTCGCCCACAGGAACTGGTGCCAATAATTAGGATAAATAAGATAAAAACTAGGAAACGCATCCTCGAAAGTACAAAAAAAGCGAGGTTATTTCTGTTAAAAACCGACCTTTGCCCCATGAAGATTTGCATTGCACAACAGAACTATCATATTGGCAATTTTGAACAAAACACCGAAAAGATATTAGGCGCTATTGAAGCCGCAAAAAATCAAGGTGCTGATTTGATATTGTTCAGTGAGATGAGTGTATGCGGATACCCTGCAAGGGACTTTGTTGAATTTGAAGATTTTATTAATAAATGCTACCAAAGCATTGATGTAATTAAACAAGCAGCTGATACCATTGGCGTTTTAATTGGAAGTCCTGCGCGCAACCCAAATAAAAAAGGAAAGGATTTATACAACGCAGCTTTTTTCTTATATGAGCAAAAAGTGGTCGCTGAAATGCACAAAACATTATTACCGACCTACGATGTTTTTGATGAAAACAGGTATTTCGAACCTGCTGACGAATGGAAGGTTGTCGCATTTAAAGGACAAAAATTAGCGATTACTATTTGTGAGGATATTTGGAATTTGGGCGATAATCCATTGTACCGTATTTGTCCAATGGATAAAATGATGGATCAAGCCCCTAACATTTTACTCAACCTAAGTGCCTCTCCTTTTGATTATACACATGACGAAGATCGCAAAGCGACTATTAAATCAAATGTATTAAAATATAAAATTCCTTTATTTTATTGTAATGCCGTAGGCAGCCAAACTGAAATTGTTTTTGATGGTAGCTCATTGGTGTTTGATAAAGATGCAAATTTATGTGGTGCCCTTCCTATGTTTGAATCAGCATTAGCCACTTTTGAATGTAATGATGACGGTACTATTAACGCACCCATCTTAGAGCCTGCCAATCGGCTGCCTAACAAGGAATTAAATCCAAACACTTTAATTCCTACATTAAACATTGAACAAGTATATCAAGCATTAGTATTAGGCGTAAAGGATTATTTTAATAAAATGGGATTCACCAAAGCTATTATTGGATCCTCTGGCGGTATTGATTCGGCTGTTACCCTAGCGATTGCTTGTGAAGCCTTGGGCAAAGAAAATGTGCACGCAGTTTTAATGCCATCTCCCTACTCAACAGACCATTCAGT
>JBEATG010000046.1:0-2812 GCA_041162035.1 Bacteroidota bacterium | reverse complement strand
GACGGGTGTAAAAAGAAAATTATTTTTTTGGGCAGTGGCCTTGGGTGAAAAGTATGACAATATAATTCCAGGTAGTTGGTGGTATCGTACGCAATTAAAACTTGCGAATAAATTAATATTTGTAAAATGGCGCGAAGCCGTTGGAAGTAATGTAAAGTTTATTGTAACAGGTGGTGCCGCATGTCAAGTAAAATTGTTGCGCATTTTTAATGCTGCACAAATCCCCGTATATGAAGGGTATGGTCCAACTGAAAATAGCCCCATCATTAGTTTAAATTTGAGAAAGCCCGGAGGAACTAAATTCGGAACCGTAGGAAAAGTAATTGAAGGCGTTGACTACAAGTTAGAAGCAGATGGAGAAATTTGTGTTGCAGGACCAAGTGTAATGCTAGGTTATTATAAGCGTCCCGATTTAACTGCTGAAACCATTATTGATGGTTGGTTGCACACAGGTGATATTGGAGAAGTTTTAGATGGCGGTTATTTAAAAATAACGGATCGTAAAAAAGAATTATTTAAAACCAGTGGTGGTAAATATGTTGCACCCCAACCTGTTGAAAACAAGATGAAGGAAAGTCCATTCGTGGAGCAAATCATGTTGGTGGGTGATAATATGCGTTTTGTAAGCGCCTTAATTGTGCCTTCCTTTGCAAAATTAAAAGAGTGGGCTAAGCAGCACGGCATTCAGTTTACAAGCAATGAGGAAATCATCAAAAATTCAATGGTGTTGGCACTTTTCGAGGATGCCGTAAGCGAGTATAATCAATTATTTAATCAAGTAGAACAGGTTAAAAAGTTCACATTGTTACCAAGAGAATGGGGTATAGCCTATGATGAGATGACACCCAAAATGAGTATCAAGCGAAAAGTAATCTTATCACATTTTGAAAAAGAGATTGAAGCAATGTATGTGTAATATATTGGGAATGTGATCTTACAATTAGAAAGCCGAGTAAATAAGCGTAGCTAGATGACTATGATAAAGAAAAGTGCATTGTTTTTATTATCACTCATCTTTTGCAGTGCAATTGTTAGCACTGTCAATGCGCAAGAAAATCCATTTTATAATAAAAAGGGGAAACTTATTATTATTGGTGGAGGTGCTATACCGGATTCTCTATTTTCATTTTTTGCAAATTATTGCGGTGGCAAGGACCAATCCGTAGTTTATATTCCTACTGCCACAACAGATGAAGCTTATATTAAAAAAGGGGAACATTTAATAAAATTCACATCGCAAGGTTTTAATAATTTAAGTACAATTCATACGCGCAATAAAAAAGAGGCAGATGATCCTAAAAATATTGCCTTGATGCGCAATGCAAAGGGTTTGTACTTTGGAGGAGGTGACCAACAATTAATAGCTGATGCATATGCAGGAACTAAATTGTATGATGAAATGATTGCTTTATTAGATAGGGGAGGTGTCATCATGGGAACCTCTGCTGGTGCTACGATTATGGGATCTTTAATGGTTGGCGGAGATGCTCGGGATGATTTAAGTAAAAAGTATACATTAAATCCTGCCTTTTCATTTATGACCAATACCGCACTGGATCAACATGTGCTAGCACGTAATCGACAATTTGATTTGATACCTGTTATTGAACATTATCCTGGTACCTTGGGTATTGGATTAGATGAATCTACTGCAATCATCGTGGAAGCTGGTCAATTTACCGTTTGGGGAAAATCATATGCCATGTTATATGATCCAAAGGATTGGGAAGAACAAAAAAAGAAATGGGGCCTTGTATTAAAACCATTTAAAATGATGTCCTCAGGAAGTCGATTTAATTTATTGACTAGAGAGATAACGGAATAAGAATTTTGTAGTTCAAAAGACTTGTCTTGACCAGTAGTCATATTTCCTAAATCTTCATTGTACACATAAATTTAAGGGGCGTATTCAATTTAAGCCGATCATTAAAATAGTTAAGCTAAAAACTTTTCCTGAATAATTGTTTGAACCTGCTTATCCTGAATCTTACTTTCTAACCAGGAAATAATATCCAAGTACATAAAGGCGCGGCTTTCCAATTTATTAACCGTAAGTGGTTGCAGTGTTTCGAGTAAGTAAATAAATGATTTTTTAATTATTTCTTTATTGCTTAATAAGCTATTTTCTTCCCCACCCTTTTGAATAGATTTTCTTAAAAAATTAAATAATACTTCTTCTACCGTACTTAAGTTTTTCATTTTATACATAAAACGATAAACCGATTTGGATAAATAATTCACTACTTCGGTATTGCCTAATTCATAGTGCGAAATTAAGTGTAATAAACGGGCGTAACATTGGATATCATCCCGCAGGTTCAGTTTCCAGTTGATAATTCTATTTAAATAATCAATTGCTTTCGCGGGCTTTCCAGCACCAAAATACAAGCAAGCAATTTTATAGTAAAACACCAATATACGGTGACTATCCAAGTATAATTCAATTTCCTTCAACTTGGCTTCCATGGCGGGTATCATGGCTAATCCCTCACTAAAACTACCTTCTAAAAAGTGCTGATTTATTTTTGCAATGTATAAATAAATAAAACTTTGAATGAGGTTGTTTTTGTTATTTAAAACAATGGGCGTTTCACTATAATTTTCTAAAATGGAAATAGTTTCCTTTAATTTTTGAAAGTTTTTTAAATCAAAATGCGAAGTAATTAAATTATGCAGCCCTTTAATATACTGTGCTGTTTCAATTTGTTTCATATTCTCATTTGCTTCAAACAAGTCCACCCATTTTTGAGAATACCTATAGTGCAATAAAAAATCCTGTGTTATAAACCCATACCAACAATAACATTGGTAG
>JBEATG010000021.1:0-9117 GCA_041162035.1 Bacteroidota bacterium | reverse complement strand
GGGGCTACTAAAAAAATCCCAGGCTTCTTCTAATGAAATGGGAATAAACTGCTCGGTGTGAATGGAATATACTTTTGACATAAAAGTATAACAAAGCAAAAAGGTTTTTGTTGCAATAATTTCCCTTAAAGCCATTAATTTTATCCTATGATTAGTAAAGCCGAGCAACAAAAAGCATTTGAAGAAGTTTATAGCGCATTGAATGCTGAACAAAAGTTGGCGGTGGATACAATTGATGGCCCAGTGATGGTCATTGCAGGACCCGGCACAGGTAAAACGCAAATTTTAGGCGCACGCATTGGAAAAATTTTAATTGAAACCGACACCGCACCTGAAAATATTTTGTGTTTGACTTATACGGATGCAGGCGCTATTGCCATGCGCAAAAGATTGGTGGGATTTATTGGGGCGAGCGCCTATAAAGTAAACATCTCTACCTTCCATTCCTTTTGTAATGATATCATACAGGACAATCTTTCTTTATTTGATAAGCCGAGTTTGGATCCAATTTCAGAATTAGAAAAAATTGAGTTACTTAAAAAGCTGATTGATAAATTTGATAAAAACAATCCATTAAAAAGATACCGCGGAGATATTTATTATGAAATGAGCAACCTAAGCAGGTTGTTTAGTACCATGAAAAAAGAAGGCTGGAGTAGTGCTTATTTAATGCAACAAATTGATCGCTATATTACTGATATTCCTACAAGAGATGAATTTGTATATAAGAAAAAGTATAAGCAATTTGAGGCGGGCGATTTGAAACAAGGTTTGGTGGATGCAGCGATAGAGAAGATGGAAAAATTAAAAGCTGCCGTGAACGCTTTTGATATTTACCAACAACTCATGAAAGACCATAGCAGGTATGACTTTGACGATATGATCAATTGGGTCATTACTGCATTTAAGGAAAATAAAAACTTCTTGGTACAGTACCAGGAAAAATATTTGTACATACTAGTAGATGAATACCAGGATACCAGCGGCACACAAAATCAACTCATTGAATTGTTGGTTAATTTTTGGGAGCAGCCCAATTTATTTGTGGTGGGCGATGACGACCAAAGTATTTTCAGATTCCAAGGCGCCAATGTTGAAAATATGATGCATGCGCAAAAGCAATATGAGCATGATATTGTAACCATTGTATTAGAAAACAACTACCGCAGCACCCAGCCTATTTTAGACGCATCCACTCTGCTCATCAATAATAACCAAGAAAGATTGGTGAATAAAATGGAGGGGCTATCCAAAAATTTAAAAGCAGCACTTCCCGTTAATCAAGCAATAAAAAATCCACCCCACATTTATTGCTACAATGATCCGCAGGAAGAAATGATTGCCATTGCAGAGCAAATCAATCAATTGGTTACCCAAGGTACCGAACCAAAGGATATTGCAGTATTATATAAGGAAAATAAATATGGCGAAGAAATTACCCATTTCTTGAAACAAAAAAGCATTCCATTATATAGCAAGCGAACTGCTAATTTATTTGACCAGGTATTGATTCAACAAATCATAAAAATATTAGACTATATCGCTTGTGAGTTGGACCAACCCAATGAAGGGGCTAACATATTATTTGAAATTTTACATTTTAAATGGTGGGGTATCTCGCCAATTACTATTGCTACCTTAACGGTGGAGGCAAATCAATTAAAATATAATAATTCAAATAACAGTTTCAGAAAAGTATTGGTAGATAAAACCAAGGACGCCCAAGCGAGCTTATTTAACGAAGGGGGTATTACTGAAGTAGCAAAGGCAATGCAGGTTTTAGAAGATTTAATTGGCAAGGTAGCCAATGTAACTTTATTAAATTTAGTAGAGCAAATTTTGCAAAACACAGGTATCATTCAAAATGTTTTAACTGGAAAGGACAAGGGCTTTGAGTTAGATATGGTAAGTCATTTTTTTGATTTTATAAAAGAGGAAACCCATCGCCACCCTAGCCTCAACTTAACGTCCCTTGTGGACATGTTAAAACTAATGCGCAGGGAAGATATCCGACTACCGCTACCAATTACCACAGGTAACGAATCGGGTGTGAATTTATTAACGACACATGGTAGTAAGGGATTGGAATTTAAACATGTTTTTTTAGCAGGCACCAATGCCCACTATTGGGAAAAAAAGCGGAGTACTGCTACTGCAGGGTATTCCTTGCCAGATACGGTGATTAATAGTTTGGAGCATGCCGATGATAAAGAGGAATTAAGAAGATTGTTTTATGTAGCCATCACAAGGGCAAAACAATTTTTAAATATTTCCTATAGTCAATATAAGGGGGACGGTAAGGAAGCTGAACCAAGTCAATTTATCATAGAATTATTGGAAGGTAAGGAGGCAGCGATTGAAAAAATGGAATTAGATCCAATAGTAAAAACAAACTACAAGTTACTGCGATTACAATCAGCTCCGATGCCTGAAATTCAACAAATGGAAGAAGATTTCATCCAACCAAAATTGGAAAAATTTGCCATGAATGTTACTGCATTAAATAATTATTTAAAATGCCCATTACATTTTTACTACAATAGTTTGATTAGGGTGCCTTCAGGAAAATCCGAAGCCACTACTTTTGGTTCAGCGATTCATGATGCATTAAATAAGTTTTTCAAAAAAATGCAGGATTCGGCACAAAGCGAATTTCCTGATATGCAAACAATGGTGCAGGACTTTAATTACTATATGCATCGCCATCGAGAAGCATTTACTGCACAGGAATTCAAAGATAAAATGGAACTGGGCGAAACTGTCTTGATCAAATATTACGAAAGATATATTAAGGAATGGAATAAAGTGGTCACCACCGAATACCGCATCAACAATGTAGTTGTAAGTGATATTCCATTGAAAGGCGCCATTGATAAAGTTGAATTCAATGGCAAGCAAGTAGTCGTGGTGGACTATAAAACAGGCAATATTGAAAATGCACGCGAAAAACTAAAAGGCCCCAATGATAAAAATCCAAATGGGGGTGATTATTGGAGACAGGCTGTTTTTTATAAAATATTATTAAACCACCATCCAAAAAATTGGGAAGTGGTATCGGCTGAATTTGATTTTGTTGAACCCAATAAAAAAAAGGAATTCGAAAAAATAGCAGTCAACATCACCGATGCAGATATCACCACTGTAACACAACAAGTAAAACAAGTTTGGGAAAAAATTCAACAAAAGGATTTTTATACCGGCTGCGGAAAAGAGGATTGTCACTGGTGTAATTTTGTTAAAACAAATGAGTTGGCAGTGGCTTTACATGAAATGAAATCCGAGGAAGAAGTAGCAGAAGGCTAAATAAAATACCACCTAAATTGGACGAGATTGGTGTAACCTACCCGATTATCAATTAAGTTTGCAGTAAATGAGGAAATACGCAATAATAACAACTTGGCTCATTGGCTTTTTTGCTGTGGTGATCAGCATGCACATGCAAGGCTGTGCCAATATTGTTCCGCCGAGTGGCGGTCCTAGAGATAGCTTACCTCCTTATTTAGTGGTCGCAAAACCAAAGGATTCTAGTTTAAATATACAACCCAAGGAAATTGTCATTGCTTTCAATGAATTTATCACTACTGAATCCATACAGGAAAACTTAATTATTTCTCCGGGTATTAAAACCACCCCATTAATTGATGCTCGATTAAACATGTTGCGCATCCGGATCAATGACACCTTAGACAAAAATACGACCTATAGTGTGAAATTCGGGAACGCGATAAAAGATGTGAATGAAGGAAATATTTTAAAAAACTTTACTTACGTTTTTAGTACTGGAAACTATTTGGATTCAGGAAGATTTTCAGGGAATGTACGAATAGCCGAAACGGGCAGTATTGATAGCACGCTTATCGTTGTATTACATCCAACCAATAAGGATTCTGCCATCTATAAGGATAAGCCTTTGTATTATTCCAAAGTAGATGCAAAAGGAAAATTTGAATTTACTTTTTTACCCGCTGCTGCTTTTTCTGTTTTTGTATTGCCTAACGATTATAATAAAAGGTACGACGATAGTACCAAGCTATTTGGATTTTTAAATACACCCCTTCAAATAACTGCGCAAACTGATTCGCAACAATTATATGTTTTTCAAGCCCACCAAAAAGTAGAAAAGAAAAAAGCAAGTACCGCCGCAAATAATAAAAATGTAAAAAAAGTACCTGCCGTATTAAAGTATATGAAAAGTATCGAAGGTAACGAGCAGGACTTGTTAACTGATCTAACTTTAACTTTTGAAACACCTGTGCAATTCAATGATAGCTTTCCCATTGTATTGTGCGATACCTTAAATAGGCCACTAAGTAACTATACCGTATCCATTGATACTGCAACAAAAAAGCTAGTAACTATTCATTACGATTGGATCGAGTCAACGCCCATGCGGCTCATTGTTCCTAAAAGAAGCATATTAGATACCAATCAAAATTACATCGCCAAAGCAGATACCATTAAATTTATCACCAAAAGCGATGCCGCCTATGGCAGTGCCTTGGTAAGGGTTTCAGGGTATCAAAGCATGCGTCATCCAATTTTACTTTTAACTAAGGACAATAAAGTCGCCTATAGTTACCCAATAAAACAATCACTGATACCAATGCTAAAATTACCGCCAGGTGATTATGATTTAAAAGTATTAGACGATACCAATAATAATGGCATTTGGGATACCGGTAAATATAATAATTCAATTAAGCAGCAACCAGAAATTGTTAAAAAACTAATCGACATACTCAATATAAAATCGAATTGGGAGAATGAGGTTAATATAATAATTAATAAGTAATTTTACTTTGATTTAACACCTATGCAATTACCTTCCACTTTATTAGAAAATGCGGTTGCTGAATTTTCAAAATTACCAGGCATTGGTAAAAAAACAGCACTCCGACTGGTATTGCATTTATTAAAACAAGAAACAGAAGTCACCACTCATTTCAGTGAAATATTACAGAAAATGAGAAAGGAAATAAAATTTTGTCAACGTTGTTACAATATTAGTGATGGAAACATATGTTCTATTTGTGCCAATTCTGGAAGACAAAAAAACACCATTTGTGTTGTTGAAAATATAAGGGATGTGATTGCAATTGAAAACACACAACAATTTAATGGCACTTACCATGTATTGGGGGGAATCATTTCACCCCTGGACGGGATTGGGCCAGAACAACTGACCATTGATGCATTAATTGAAAGGGTTAAAAAAGAAGAAGTCACTGAATTGGTTTTTGCGCTCAATCCGAATATACAAGGAGACACCACCATTTATTATATCCAAAAAAAGCTATCTAAAGCCGATTGTATGATTACCACCATTGCTAGAGGTATTGCCTTTGGCGGGGAGCTAGAATATGCCGATGAAATGACCTTAGGCAAGAGTATTTCCAATCGACAGCCCATTCATCAGTATATAAAATAGGACAATTTAAAAATAATCTTTAGTTTTGATGTTTAAACACCAAAAAATGACCATTCGTATATTCGCCTCCCTTTTATTGTTGGTTTGCACGCAAACCTTATTTGCACAAAAAAATTATAGCACCACTAGCGCACAAGTTCGTTTCATAGCCCAAGACGATAGCGATATTGACGCAGTGAACAAAGCAGCGGTATGCAGGCTACAAAGTAATGGGGACTTGAGTTTCATAATGCTTATTAAGGATTTCAAATTTGAAATGGCCGATATGCAAAAACATTTCAATGAGGAATATATGGAATCGGAGAAATTTCCAAGGGCATTCTTCAACGGCAAAATAACCAATTTCAATACGGTGAATTTTTTAAAAGATGGCAAATACCCAATTAATGTGACTGGTGTAATGCAAGTGCATGGGGTCAATAAAACAATGGAAACCACGGGTATCATTGAAATAAAAGCAGGCGTCCCAAAGGCATCTGCTCAATTTGTAGTGAGGTTAAAGGATTTTAAAATCGGAGGCATTTTAATAAAATTTGTAGCCGACGAGATGAATATTGATATAGTCGCTGCTTTTTAAAATATTCCATGAAGCGGTATTTTAGACGCTTGCTTTAAGTTCATTGAAGCCCCTTTCTCCAAGGGATTTGTTCAATTCTTATTAAATAGGTCATTATTTGGCTACAATACAATAGTGTATTAACTTTGCCCCGCATTGCAGGCGGATTTGTTTATTGTTCACCCTGCTTTCCGATAGGAAAAAAATAGAACTAATAAACGATACTATTATACCTCCCCCATTTTTATAGTATTATTAGTTGCCGTCTTTTTCTTTTGGATACATGCATAAAAATTTAATTATGTCAATTCAAGAGAACCTCAAAAAAAGGATATTAATTATTGATGGCGCCATGGGCACCATGATTCAGCGTCATAAATTAACTGAAGCAGATTACCGTGGAACAAGATTCGCCAATTGGCCATCCGATGTAAAAGGAAACAATGACTTATTGTGTATTACCCAACCTGCCATTGTTACTGGTATTCATTTGCAATATTTAGAAGCGGGTGCTGATATTGTAGAAACGAACACTTTCAGCAGTACGTCTATCGCAATGGCTGATTATGACATGCAGGATTTGGCATATGAATTAAATGTTGCTGCAGCTAAATGTGCGAGAGAAGCAATCACCCAATACAAATCAAAGCATCCTAATGCAACTGAAAAATATATTGCTGGAGCCATTGGCCCATTGAATAAAACATTAAGCTTATCCCCTGATGTAAATAATCCGGGATTTCGTGCGGTCACTTTTGATGAAGTAGTTATCGCATACACTGAGCAAATTCGTGGACTTGTGGATGGCGGTGTAGATGTTATATTAATCGAAACCATCTTTGATACTTTAAATGCAAAGGCGGCGATATTTGCAGTGAAAGAATTTTTTAGAAAAATTGGTAAACCGGAATTACCAATCATGATTAGTGGCACCATCACCGATGCATCCGGTCGTACTTTAAGCGGACAAACATTAGCAGCATTTTATACATCGGTTGCACATGCAAAACCATTAAGCGTTGGACTTAATTGCGCATTAGGTGCACAGGAAATGCGCAGTCATATTGAAGAACTTGCACAAATTGCCACCTGTTACACTTCGGCTTATCCCAATGCTGGATTGCCCAATGCTATGGGTGAATATGACGAAGCCCCGCATCAAACCGCACACTTCATTGAAGAGTGGGCAAAAAACAAATTTGTAAATATTGTGGGCGGCTGTTGTGGTACGACCCCAGAACATATTAAACATATGGCGGATAATGTAAAAAATATTACGCCAAGATCACTTCCAATTTTAGACCCAACCATTTAAATTATGAGCGACGAAATAATACATATTAAGCCTTATTTAAGATTAGCAGGATTAGAACCATTAGTGATTCGTCCCGAAACTAATTTTGTGAATGTTGGGGAACGTACCAATGTTACTGGCTCTAAAAAATTTGCACGCCTTATTAAGGAAAACAAATATGAAGAGGCACTATCGGTGGCAAGAAGCCAGGTAGAAAATGGTGCGCAAATCATTGATATTAATATGGATGATGCCTTATTAGAAGGCGTATTAGCGATGACCACTTTTTTGAACTTAGTACAAAGTGAGCCAGATATTGCTAAAATTCCTATCATGATTGATAGTTCAAAATTTGAAATTATTGAAGCAGGATTAAAATGTGTGCAAGGAAAATGTATTGTGAACTCTATTTCCATGAAGGAAGGAGAAGCTAAGTTTATTGAACAAGCATACATTTGTAAAGCCTATGGTGCCGCAGTGATTGTAATGGCATTTGATGAAAAAGGACAAGCTGATACTAAGGATAGAAAAATTGAAATTTGTTCGCGCGCTTATAAAATTTTAGTAGAACAAGTTGGTTTTGATCCGCAGGACATCATTTTCGATCCCAATATTTTCGCAGTAGCCACTGGTATTGAAGAGCATAACAATTATGCCGTTGACTTTATTGAAGCGACGCGTGTGATTAAACAATTAATGCCATTAGCAAAAGTAAGTGGTGGTGTATCGAATGTATCTTTTTCATTTAGAGGAAATGATACCGTTCGTGAAGCAATACACGCCGTATTTTTATTCCATGCCGTTAAAGCGGGTATGGATATGGGTATTGTGAATGCAGGTCAGTTGGAAGTATATGATGAAATTGAACCTACATTAAGAAACTTGTGTGAGGATGTTATTTTAAATAGGAACAATGATAACAATGAAGCAACCGAAGCTTTGATTCAATATGCAGATACGGTTCAAGCAAAAGGAAAGGTCGAAGTTAAAAGTGCCGCATGGCGCGAAGGTACTGTTGAAGAAAGATTAGCCCATTCCTTAATTAATGGCATTACCGATTTTATTGATGCGGATACCGAGGAAGCAAGATTACAATATAGCGAACCATTGGAAGTGATCGAAGGCCCTTTAATGGCGGGCATGAACCAGGTGGGTGATTTATTTGGATCTGGAAAAATGTTTTTACCCCAGGTAGTAAAAAGTGCAAGGGTAATGAAAAAAAGTGTGGCAGTATTAACCCCCTACATCGAAGCAGAAAAAGAAAGAAAAAAGTTAGCGTCTATTAATCCAAATGGCATTAGCAAAGGCCCAGCTAAAATATTATTAGCTACTGTAAAAGGAGATGTACATGATATTGGAAAAAATATTGTGGGCGTTGTACTGGGATGTAATGGTTATGAAATTATTGACTTAGGGGTCATGGTGTCTGCAGATAAAATTTTAACAGAAGCCCAAAAGCAAGAAGTAGATATTATTGGGTTGAGTGGCTTAATCACCCCTTCTTTAGATGAGATGGTTTATATCGCCAAAGAAATGAAAAGAAGAGGAATGAATATTCCTTTGATGATTGGCGGTGCCACTACATCACGTATGCATACCGCAGTAAAAATTGCACCTGAATATCAGGATGGTGTCGTGCATGTACTCGATGCATCCAGAAGTGTAACCGTGGCAGGTTCTTTATTAAACAAGGATCAAAAAGCACCCTTCTTACAAGAATTAGAAAACGCCTATACCGCTTTAAAATTCGATTTTGATAATAAAAAAACAACCAAGCAATCACTTGCCTACATTGATGCATTAAAAAACAAAGCCCCCATTGATTGGAGTGCATTCCAA
>JBEATG010000009.1:0-7920 GCA_041162035.1 Bacteroidota bacterium | reverse complement strand
AGCCCTGTATTATTCAATCTGATTTAATGCAGAATGTTAAATTAGAAGGGCCGCCATCAGTTCAACTGCTTAGAAAAGGTAATAAATGGGTGATTACACTTAAAAAAGGACAGGAAGTCGTCCTGTATTCAGGTGCTAAACCAGCTTCTTTTGTCATTAAAGCCAATTCCTTGAATCTCAATGAAATGAATAGTTGGGGGGTAAAATGACCTTAAATTTTGCCGTTTTTCACCTTATTTTATTACAATTTTCTTTAAATTGATTACGCTTTTGGCGTGGTATTTAATATAGCGAAAACGATTTCGTAAATAAGCAATACCCCTCATCAATTTGACTGCTAATTAAAGCACTATCTTATTAACTTTAAGTGTCGTTATTTAGTGCCTCATTGCTTGATTATTAATCATTTATGAATAGAGATTTATTATGAAAATTAATTTTAAAGAATCTGTAGTTATTTTTCTACTATTTATATCCCCTGTGCGCAATTTTGCTCAAGCCACTTGGGTGGATGCAGTGGATAAACATGGGAGAGAAGTATTTATGCCAGCAGATAAATACAAATGGGATTGGGGTCAAGCTACTTTTTTAAATTCATTGATTCATTTATACAATGCTAAGTCGCCAGCAGAAAAGATAATTTATTTAAACTATGTAAAAGTAGCCATGGACGCAACCTATAATGTGGCCAATGGTAAACATCCAAATGCAGTTGCATCAGCTCATGGGATGGCTTTTTTAGCGAGATTAACTGGTGATAAAAAATACCTTGACAAGTCCAATGAAATTTATGCAGATTATTTAAAAATTCCACGTGCTGTTAATGGAGGAGTTTCACATCGCGCTGAAACCAATGAATTATGGGATGATACTGTTTATATGTTAAGTATGTATTTGCTCGAAATGTATCGACTGACCAACGATGAAAAATATATTGCAGAATTTTTGCAGCAATTTGATGCACACAATGAAACATTAACTGATAAAAAAACTGGCTTGTGGGTACATGGATGGGATGCCGATAATGAAGATTATAATGATGGTTGTAGTAATATAGGTTGGGCCGATAAAGTGACTAGAAGAAGCAGTCAAATTTGGGCTAGGGGAAATGGGTGGATAGGTATGGCATTAGCTGATGCATTATTAACTGTTTCAAAAAAGTCAAGCTATCGCAAACCTTTAGAGAAAGCGTTAAAAAATTATATTTCTTATGTAGCGCCTTTGCAACATAAGGAAACGGGTTATTGGTATCAATTAATGACGCTACCCAATGATCCGCAAAACTTTGATGAAAGTTCATCAACAGCGATGTTTTCATATGCAATAACGATTGGTTTAAAATTAAAATTAATACCTGCGTCAGTTTACGATCCCATCATTGATAGGGCATACGATGCATTAAAAACAACGGGTGTAAAGTCAATGGGGGATGGTTATTTAATTCCTGTGAAAGTATCTGGAGGTACATGTGTGGGAAGTAAGGAATATTATTTGACAAGAAAAATTACGGAGGGAACTGGTTTTGGATACGGATCATTCATCCTATTTGGATTGGCCTATGAACAATATAAAGGAATCAGAAAATAATAAAAGTTAAAAAATAAATGTAATGATAAATCGTCGAAAATTTGTTTCCTTAAATGCAGCCGCCCTTTGTCTAGCTCCTTTGGCAGGATTTTCATTTCCAACAGGGAATGGTCAAATGAAAGCACTTGTAAAACCAACCTGGTTAATTGATTTAATAAAATTGAACGATACTTATTTAAATGGTTCGAATGCAAATAAAATAAAAGATAAATCCAATCCTTATTTTGGTGCGCGCTTAGATGGAGAATTAATTCCTAATCCGCACAGTACCTCTGGGTATCTTAATATTGCTTGTGCTGCTGTAGCAACTCCGGAATCAATCTATTATCAGTCTCCTATCATCTTAAATGAAATACAAGATGCTGTTCAAGGCATGTTATCCTTGCAACATGCGGATGGTTCCATTGATTTATTATCCACTAATTTTCATTCAACACCAGATACAGCATTTATCATTGAGCGATTGTCGCAGTCGTATAAGTTATTAAAACAATCCAATACAAAGGGTATTGAAAAAGTATTAGTTCCATTCGAAAAATTTTTAAAACAAGCAGGCGAAATATTAATCACTGGTGGCATTCATACACCTAATCATCGTTGGGTGGTTTCATGTGCATTGACTAAATTATATGAATTGTGGCCTGATCAAAGATATGTGGATCGTGCAAATCAGTGGTTAAGAGAAAATATTGATTCTGATCCTGATGGGCAATTTTATGAAAAGAGTACAGGTGGTTATTCTTCCATTGTGGATCGTGCTTTAATTAGTATTGCGATTGGTTTAAATAAGCCGGAACTTTTTGAGCCTGTTCGAAAAAATTTAAAAATGATGCGTTACTATATTCATCCAAATGGTGAAGTAGTGACAGAAGCATCAAACCGTCAAGATAAAGGGACCATTGGTCACATGGATGGATACTACTATGCAGCAAGATATATGGCATTGTTAGATAATGATGGAGAAATGGCTGCTATTTGTAGATTAGTGGAAAGAGATAATAAAAATTCAATCCATGGTATTTTAAATCATTACTTGGAAGATCCATCCCAATGGAAGGAATTGCCTGCTGATAAAACATTGCCAAACAATTATGTAAAATCATTTCCTTATTCTGGGGTAGTAAGAATTAGAAAAGAAAATTGGGATACTACTATTTTGTCAAACAATGCAGGCTGGTTAACTTTCCATAAAGGAAATGCTGTTTTACAAGCGATGCGAATTGCGACTTCTTTTTTTGGTAAAGGGCAATTTGATTCATTGCAAATTAAACAAGTTGGAGATAGTTTTATTTTAAATAAGAAACTAGAAGGGGCCTATTTTCAGCCCTTTGAGCCAAAGTTTATTTCACCTGATGGTGATTTGGCAAAAATGCCTAAGAGTAATCGTAAGCAAAGCAATGTGCAATATTTAGATACCACAATCAAAATCACTCCTATGAACAATGGTATTGAAGTGGACATTTCGATTACTGGCACTGATAAAGTACCCGTATCCATGGAGCTTATTTTACGTGACGGCGGAAAATTTGAAGGTGTTGAATCTATTCAAAATAATCCTTTAGCTTATGTGTTAAAAGGAAAACAAGGATCTTATACAGTAGGTTCAGATACCATTAATTTTGGCCCAGGTAAATTTGAGCATACCGGATATCAATTGAGAGGGGCCTTGCCAAAAATGTCGACACCTACCGTTTATTTAACTGGTATTACTCCTTTTAAACATACTATTCAAATTGGATAATCATCATAAATTTTAAAATAGTTTTCATGAAATCAATCGTATTATTTTTTATTGGCAGCGTCTTTTTTTCATTGCAAGGATTGTCCCAAGCGGATGTGCAAAAGAAATTACAAAAACAACTTATTTTGGCTGAAGCAGGAGCTGTGATAGAACTACCCGAAGGTGTTTTTGAATTCACAAACACCTTGTCATTAGAAGAAAAGAAAAAAATCACTATTCGTGGTAAAGGCATGAATAAAACTAAGTTGAGTTTTAAAGGCCAAACGGATGGGGCTGAAGGTATAAGGGTAAGTAATTGTGATGATATCATTTTGGAAGGATTTAGCGTACAAGATGCCAAAGGAGATGCCATCAAAACAATGCATGTTAACAATATCACTTTTCGTGATGTAAAAACAGAGTGGACTGGAACACCAGGGCCTCAGAATGGTGGGTATGGCTTTTATCCTGTACAATGCGACGGGGTGATGATTGATCAATGTGAAGCTATGGGTGCGTCTGATGCAGGAATTTATGTTGGACAATCAAAAAATATTGTTGTAAAAAATTCAAAAGCTTATTATAATGTGGCAGGAATAGAAATTGAAAATTCAATTCATGCCGAAGTATTTAATAATGAAGCATACCAAAATACGGGAGGCGTATTGGTTTTTGATTTGCCTGATTTAGTACAAAAAAAAGGAGGTGATGTAAATGTGCATGACAATTATATTCATGATAACAATTTCCCAAACTTTGCACCCAAGGGAAATATTGTAGCCTCTGTTCCTACAGGTACAGGCATCTTAATTTTAGCGGCAAAAGGGGTCAATATATTTAAAAATAAAATAATCAATAACCAAAGTGTAGGTACTGGCATCATTAGTTATTTCACCACAGGCAAACCTATCAAGGATAAATTATATGATCCTTATCCGTCCGCCATATCCATTTATGATAATCAATTTGAGCGTCAAGTGGGTAGGCCAGTGAGTGCTGATCCATTAGGCATGATTGTTTCAAAAAGGTTTAAGGAAAATACACCGCATATCATCTATGATGGGATTAAAAATAAAGCCTTATTAGATGCAAACGGAAATTGGACTGCAGGTAATTGTATTTCAATTATAAATAATACCAATCAATCTATTGTTAATTTGGATGCTTCTAATTTATTTAAGGATATGGCAATTGTGCCAAACGAAATGTTTAATTGTACAAACAAATAAAATATGGTAAGGATTTTTAGTATAGGACTGTTGTTTGTCATCTTGATCAATTCATCATTCAAGACCAACAAACCCACTTATCCAGAAAATTTATCTGAATGGGGCATTTTTGAAGGAAAGATGTCACAGTTGATTCCCAAAAAGGATTTGGTACCTTATGCATTAAATACACCGCTTTATTCTGATTATTCAGAAAAATCAAGGTTTATTCGATTGCCAAAAGGAGCGAATGTGGATTATAAAGCACAGGGCGTGCTTGATTTTCCAAAAGGTACTTTAATTGTCAAGAATTTTTATTACTCAGCAGATCAAAGAAATTTAGGCGAAGAGATTGATGTTGTTGAAACGCGCTTATTAGTGCATGAATCTGATGGTTGGAAAGCAATGACCTATGTTTGGAATGAGGATCAGTCGGATGCTGTTTTAGAAATAGCAGGTGATCAGAAGCAAGTTAAATTTATTAATCCACAAGGAATGGCGCAGGAGGTCAGATATGTAATACCTAATCAAAACCAGTGTAAGGGGTGTCATAACAGTAATGATAAAATGATGCCAATTGGACCTTCGGTAGCGCAGATGAATGGGGATTATAAATATAGCAGTGGCAAACAAAATCAAATTGATTATTGGAAAGCCCATGGTATATTAAAATCAGTACCCAATGGTAACCTGCCAAAAGCTGCTGTATGGAATGATCCAAGTACAGGTGATTTAAATGCTCGGGCAAGGGCTTATCTGGAAATAAACTGTGCACATTGTCATCGTAGTGATGGGCCAGCACAAACCTCTGGACTATATTTAACAGCACATGAAACAAATCCTACTGCTTTGGGTATTAATAAAACACCGGTGGCTGCAGGGAATGGGTCTGGTGGAAATTTATATGATATTGTTCCTGGTGATGCAAATGCATCTATTTTATTTTACAGAATGAAGACAAAAGCACCGGGCGAAAGAATGCCTGAATTAGGACGAAGTTTAGTACATGAGGAAGGAGTAGCTTTAATTCAACAATGGATCAATGAAATGAAAACAAATAAACCCTAAAACAAAAGTCTTGGTTACAAAAGCCGCTTAAAAAATTTATTTCGATAATTATAATACAACAATTTCATTTCCTTTTAAATAAAAATTCAAATACTAAATTAACCATATGAAAAAAATACAATTACTTTCTTTATTTATTATATGCACTTATGTTTTAAGTGCACAAGATAAAGGATGGAAAAACTTATTTGACGGGAAAACTTTAAATGGGTTTCATCAATTAAATGGCAAGGCCAAATACGAAGTAGTCAATGGAACGATCGTTGGTACAACCGTTACTGGCGAACCTAATTCATTTTTAGCTTGCGATGAAGAATATGGCGATTTTATACTAGAGGTTGATTTAAAAGTAGGTGAAATGAACTCGGGTATTCAAATCAGAAGTTTGTCCACCCCTGAATTCAATAAAGGGCGTGTACATGGATTGCAGGTTGAAATTGATCCTTCAGACAGAGCTTGGTCAGGCGGTATCTATGATGAAGCGCGTCGTGGATGGATGTATCAAACCGAAATGAATCCAGCGGCTAAAAAAGCGTTTAAAAAGAATGATTGGAACAAATACCGCATTGAAGCGATTGGGTCTGTTATAAGAACTTGGGTGAATGATATACCTGTAACCTACATGGTAGATGATTTAACAATGAAAGGCATTATCGCTTTACAAGTGCATTCAGTTAAAGAAAGAGATGGTGGTGCACAAATTGCATGGAAAAATATTCGTATTCAAACAGGCAAGGATATGAAGCCGCGTCCATTGGATATTACTACACCAGTGGCTAACTATACATTAAATAATTTATCGCCACAGGAAGTAGCGCAAGGTTTTTCCTTATTGTTTAATGGCAAAAATTTAGAAGGTTGGAGAATGGTAGGAGAGGATGCACCACCTGCATCTGGTTGGGTAGTAAATGATGGCATATTAAGTATTTTGCCTACCGATACTACTTCAAAAGTGAAACATGGCGATTTGCTAACCGCTAATACATTTGCTAGCTATGAATTAAATTTTGATTTTAAATTAAGCGAAGGAGCGAATTCAGGAGTAAAATATTTTGTATCTACGCCTTATAAAACTCAAAGATCTGGTTTGGGATTAGAATACCAAATTTTAGATAATGAAAAACATCCGGATGCAAAATTAGGCATCAATGGAAATAGAACTTTGAGTAGTTTATATGATATAATTACAGCTACAAAATTAGATCCAAGATTTCAACAAAAAATTGGTCAGTGGAACCATGGTAAAATTGTGGTACATTCAAATAATGTGGTTGAACATTGGTTAAATGGATTTAAGGTATTAGAATATACAAAAGATGGCCCTGCATATATGGAGGCAATAGCTAAAAGTAAGTTTGCGAAAAATCCTGACTTTGCTAAAGTAAAAGTTTCACCTATTTTATTACAAGATCATGGAGATGCAGTTTCCTATAAGAACATTAAAATTAGAAAAATAGATTAATTATATTTTATGAATAATTCAAGACGATCTTTTATAAAAAATTCATCAGCAACATTAGCGGGCTTAGGCTTAATAGAATTCTTTCCTGCCGACATGTATGCAAATATGAGAAATAAGGTAGGAGCAAATGATAAAATCAATATTGGCTTGATTGGTTTAAAAAATCAAGGTTTCAATAATATTCGTGCCTTTTTAAAAGTTAAAGATATAAATGTTTTGGCTATTTGTGATATTGATGATGAACAAATCAATAAACGCAAAGATGACTTATCTAAATTAGGCGTCAATAATTTACTTGTTTATAAAGATTATCGAAAATTATTAGAGAATAAAGATATAGATGCGGTATTAATTGCAACGCCAGATCATTGGCATTGTTTACAATTAACAGATGCTTTGTCAGCAGGGAAGCATGTGTATTGTGAAAAACCCATTGCCAACTCAATTATGGAGGCTAGGGCAATGGTGTCTGCTACACAAAAGTCAGGTAAAGTAGTTCAAGTAAATCAATGGCAAAGAAGTGAAAAACATTTTCAGGATGCAGTCGCCTATGTACAATCTGGTAAATTAGGAAAAATTGTAAATACCAAATGTTGGATGTACCGTGGTACTGATCCTTTAACACCATTGCCAGATAGTCCTGTACCAGCAGGTGTTGATTATGCGATGTGGTTGGGCCCTTCACAAACACGCCCTTTTAATTTAAGACGTTTTCATTATGACTTTAGGTGGTTTTGGGATTATGCAGGCGGATTGATGACAGTTTGGGGTGTTCATTTAATTGATATTGTATTATGGGGAATGAATGTAACTGAACCAAACTCGTTTTCAGCTGTTGGCGGAAAAAGAATTTTAGAAAACGACATTAGAGAGAC
>JBEATG010000282.1:0-2756 GCA_041162035.1 Bacteroidota bacterium | reverse complement strand
GTATTGGTGCATAAATCAGCAAAGGATACCCTTTTTACTTTAAAGCAATTAGGAGATAAATTAAAGGGGGTGGATCCGCAAGAGGTCGTTATGGATGGCAACAATTTAACAGGCATTAATCGTTTTTTAAAAGACAGCTTATTAAAGCAAGCCCCGTTTGGGAAAAATGTACATGGGGCAAATGGATCTGCAGATGTAATTACCTATATTAAAAATCATCCGAATGCAATTGGATTTCTTGGCTTGAATTGGGTAGGGGATAAATACGATCCAAAGCAGGTTGAAAATCAAAAGCAGGTAAAAACCGCTATGCTGGAATGTACTTTGTGCGAGGAAAATGGAATGTATGCCCAACCTTCTCAAGCAACCATTGGTCGAGGGCAGTATTCATTATCATTACCAATTTATTATATTTTAAAGGAAAATTCACCCGGTTTGGGGTCAGGATTTTTAAATTTTTTAAGCCTAGAACGAGGCCAGTTAATATTTAGAAGGGCCTTTTTGGTACCCGCTAAAATGGGTTTTAAAAAAAGAAACGGGCTATTGAATTAGTACCGCTTATAAAAACTAACATTTTATAGTAGAATTATCCATTAATTTAGGTTGAATTTCAGGTAAAATTTGATATTTTCACCTTCCGAATTTATAATTTGAATTAAATTTAAGGATCAAGAATTTTTAAAAAGTAAAGTGATGAAAAAATTGGTTTTATTATCCGTAAGTGTGGTTTTAGCATTGTCAAGTGTACATGCACAGGTTGTTCCAGTTTCTCCGTTAGCGGAGGGTGTGAAGTTGTTGAATTATGAAAAAAATAAATCAGCATTGGCCTTTTTCAAAGAAGCCTTAGATAAAAGCCCTACCAATACGGAAAATATTTTTTGGTATGGAGAAGCGGTATTAGCAGAACAAGGTTCTGGTATGCCAAGTGATACGACCATCAAAAAAGCGAAAGCTATTTTTCAACAAGCAATGCAAGCAGCTGCAAATGATCCTTGGTTATTAGTGGGTATGTCACACGTTCAGTTATTAGAAGGGGCTGACGCAAATGCGGTGAAGCAAAATTTAGAAGTTGCATTGACGACCACTTTAATAACGAAGGGTAAGTTTAAAGGAAAGCCAAATCAAGATATTGTTAATGCGATTGGATATATATACGCTGAATGCCCTATCAATATTGGCGATCACAGATATGCAATTGACAAATTGAAGGAAACAATTTCCGTATATGAATCAATGGTAAGCCCGAATTTATTTATCAATTTAGGCATTAACTATTTGAAAGTGGGTGGTGAAAATGGGGGTGAAGCGGTGACTGCATTTCAAGAGGCAATAACACGCGATCCAAAAAACGCTTTTCCTTATTACAGAACTGGAAGGGTGTATCAAACACAAAGTAACAGAGAATCACTTGATGAATATTATAGCAAAGCAATTGCTGCTGATCCCACTTTTCCTCCAGTATACTTCGCTTTATATTCCTACTATGCAGATCTCAATACACAAACCGCAACAGAGACTGCAAAAGTGAATTTAGATTTGTTTTTAAAGTATGCGGATAAGGATCCATCCTTAGATATTTTTAATGCAGATTATCTTTTCCGTGCTGGACAATATGATGCGTCATTAGAAAAAGCAAAAGCATTAGAAGCTTCCATTGGAATTGATGCTTTACCAAGATTAGGGGTTTTGTTAGCCTATAACTATGATCGCAAAGGCGATTCAGTGCAAGCAAAAACATATATTGAAAATTTCATGAGTAAAAGCGCAGCTGATAAGATAGTTTCCAGTGATTACGAATTAGCAGTTAGGATTATATCTCGTTTTAGCGGCAACCAAGTCGCATTAGCTGCTTTATTAGAAAAGGCAATTGCTGCTGATACTGCCAAGATCAATAAGCTTAAATATTACAAATTGGGTTATGAAATGCTAGAAAAAGCTAATATGTATACTGATGAGTTAAAATGGTATGCGAATTATGCTGCTTTAAGAGGCGTGAAGGATGAAGTGTACTATTACAAGACAGCAAGTATTGCGGCAAATGCAAAGGAAGGCGCTACCGCAAAAGCCATTTCAATGGAATATATCACGGCCTTCCCTGATAAACCAAATGGATATTCATTTAATGTGAAAGCAGCTAGATTATTGGATACAGCAAACAATTTAGGGGTACTTTTTGAAGCAGCTACACTACAAAATCAGTTTTTGTCTAAGGATATAACTAAAAACAAGCAAGCCATGGTCAACAACTTTTATACCATGATGGGCTATTATAATGAGACCAAAGCATATGAGCAAGCAATTGCGATGTGTGATAAGGTTTTAGAGCTTATTCCTGCGGAGCCACAAACTCTGAAAATCAAGGAAAGTTTGACTAAAAACTGGGAAATCATTAAAAAAATGCAATCTGGTGGTAACCAAAAAGCGGCCACCGATACGACGCAAATTAAAAAAGGATAAATTATGGATTTAAAACTCCAGCTCTGTTAAAAAATAATTGAAAATTACTCCCCATTTATGGGGAGTTTTTCGTTATATGAGCTATCCTTTGTGTATTTTTGCAAATCCAAAACATAGTGTATGAATTTGCCACTGTATTTGATGTCGGCTAATGAAATAAACAGCGCTACTACGTACTTACCTATTGCCGTACAATTATTGTTCGCGGGCAGTTTTGTCGGCTTCATGATTTTACTTTCAAGTTGGGTAGGTCCTGCTCGAAAAACCTCAGATAAATGAGCAAGTTTTGCTAGTGGTAT
>JBEATG010000241.1:0-3123 GCA_041162035.1 Bacteroidota bacterium | reverse complement strand
TATTTTGGTTGCCTTCCTATTTTGCAACCACTTTTCATATTGATTTAAAAAAACCAAGTATCGAGTTGATGATTATTTATGCATCTACTACTATTGGAAGTGTCATGGGTGGTTATTTATCATCCCATTTAATAAAGAAGGGCTGGCGTGTATTAAATGCAAGACAAACAGTATTATTTATTTTTGCAATCATTGAGTTATCGGTGATTCTTGCCCAATTTGTCACAAATGTTTGGGTCGCTGTAGCTTTAATTAGTTTGGTGATTGCAGTACATCAGGCTTGGGCCACTAATATTTTTACGATGGCTTCAGACATGTTTCCTAAGGAATCCGTTAGTTCAGTAGTAGGAATTGGAGGAATGGCCGGTGCAATTGGAGGCATACTATTCCCGATATTAGTAGGCTATTTGTTAGATACTTATAAAGCTTTAGGAAATATCAGTATCGGGTATAATATATTGTTTACTATATGTGGGTGCATGTATTTGATTGCTTTTACAATCATTCGTTTATTAATTCGTAAATTACCTTAAGCATTTTAAAAACTTTAAATATTAAATTAATACTAAATCCGATATTATGAAAAGAAGAAATCTTATAAAAAGTTTATCACTTCTTCCATTTACAGCTGCACTGCCTTCGCAATTATTTGGCAAATCAACATCAGTGACGAATGTTGTAGAAACCGGAGAAAATATTTTCAGATCACTAGGCGTAGAACCCTTAATTAATTGCAGGGGAACTTTCACCATTATTGGCGGATCTATTGAAAGGCCTGAAGTACGCGCTGCCATGGAAGCGGCAGCGCATAATTTTGTGCAATATGATGAGTTAGGTGATGCTGTGCATGCTAAAATTGCAGAAGTGACACAAGCTGAGTGGGCGCTAGTTTCAGCAGGTTGTGCAGCTGGCATGAAACATGTCACGGCGGCATGTGTTACAGGAGGTAATCCTGAAAAATTAATTTGTATTCCCAATTTAACAGGCTTCGAAAAAACTGAAGTTATTATACCTGCTGGGTCAAGAAACGTTTACGATCATTCTATTCGCAATATAGGTGTTACCATTATTGACGTAAATACACCCGAAGAATTAGTAAAAGCGGTGAATAAAAAAACGGCAATGATTTATATTATGGCAGATGATCCTGCAGATAATGATGCGCCATTATCATTGGTTAATATTGTTCGATTAACTAAGGAGCAAAATATTCCAATCTTGGTGGATGCCGCTGCTGAAGTTTTAACCATACCTAATATCCACTTACAAAGAGGAGCGCATATGGTTGCATATAGTGGCGGTAAAGCGATCTGTGGGCCACAATGTGCTGGATTTGTGATTGGCCAAAAGGATATATTAATGTCGGCCTGGCAAGCAAGTGCGCCACATCATGGCCCTTGTCGTGATAATAAAGTAGGTCGTGAGGAAATGTTAGGTATGCTAGCTGCAGTGCAAGCATGGACAACAAGGGATCACCAACAAGAATGGAAAACATGGTTGTCTTGGTTGGATTTAATTTCTAAAAGAGTGACAAAAATTTCAGGAATCAGTACTTCGGTATTTGAACCTGTTTCCTATTCAAATCGTTCGCCCGTATTAAGAATTACTTGGGATCCCAATAAATTTAATATAACAGGGGAGGAAGTGGCTGAGGAATTTGGCCGAAATAAGCCGCGTATTGCAGTAGGAAGCATGAGTAAGGATAATGTTACCGGTATAAACATTACTACAGGTCAAATGCAGCCAGGTGAGGCCGAACAAGTGGCTGAACGTGTTTATAATTTTATGTCACAAACAAGAATGGCTAAAAACAATGATTTAAAAGCGCCAGCTGTTTCATTGACAGGGTCTTGGAAATTTGATATCCAATTTTTTAGTAGTAAATCTGCACATCAAATTACATTGACCCAGGATGGAAATTGGTTGCAAGGAAGTCATAAGGGAGATTTTTCGACGCGTGAGTGTGTCGGTACTATTGAGGGAAATGAAATAAAGTTAAAAAGTCAAGAACGTCAGGCGGCTGATAATTTAACCTATATTTTCTCGGGCACAGTGGTAGGTGAAACCATGTCTGGTAACATACATATGGGTGAATATAGAACAGCTACTTTTACAGCGATAAGAACCCAAAATAAACGACCTAGACAAAAAATATTTGTTCCGCAAGGGCCTCCATTAGCCACTTAATTACATCATTTATAAAGAAAAATAGGGTGCAGTGATTGTACCCTATTTTATTTGTAGTTCTTTTAATTTTTATTAACTTTCCAATTCAATTTAAAATCAGCACAATGAAATTTATCAAATTTACTTTCGCAATATTATTGACCCTTGTTGTATTTGGTGCAAAAGCACAGGAAAAAAAGGAACAAAAACTAATTGAAACATTGGAGAAGTTTAAATTAACATTAATTGATCCTAATGAATCCACTTTATATACACTAACATCCCCAAAATTGTCCTATGGACATTCTGCAGGAGCTGTTGAAGATCAAAAAACTTTCATCGACAATATGGTAAACGGAAAGAGTGATTTTGTAACCATCAATATTGCTGATCAAACGGTTGAGGTGGATGGAAATATGGGTTATGTGCGTCACACATTTAATGCAGTAACCTCTACAGACCCTAAAATAGCCCCTATAAAATTAAAAATATTTTATGTGTGGGTTTTTGAAGCAGGTGCTTGGAAATTAAGGGCGCGTCAATCAGTTAAAATTCTGATTTAAGCATCCATTAGCTTAATCGCTTCAAGCTTCTTTTATATTTAAGGCTTGTGGTGATATAGCCCCATATCGGCATTACGATAGAAAGTAGGGTATAGCTTCTTTTTGTAGGGAGGTCAATAATGGTGTTATCATAAAGCCAACGAGTAAGTTCTAGTGATTTGAACATCAAGTAAATATTAATGCCTAGCGATATAATTAATAATGATTCTCTCATTGTATTATTTTTATCTTGCTGTTATCTTAATTATTCTTCCTGGTCCCTCAACGGAAACGTAAAGTGACTCATCGGGTCCTTGAATAACGTTTCTTACTCTTCCGCTATCTTTTAAAATAATTTCTTCCTTAATTATCTGATTATCTTTTACAATACATCTATGTAATTTCTGAGATGCCA
>JBEATG010000231.1:0-5622 GCA_041162035.1 Bacteroidota bacterium | reverse complement strand
TTGAAAAATTAAGAGATAAAAAATGGGTGGAAGCAAATGGTCATACTGCATCTATTATGGACTATGCACGTTTTAACTATGTTGCACAACCTGAAGACAATATAAATCAAACTGGTTTATTCCCACGTATTGGAGATTATGATAAATGGGCTATTCAATGGGGATATACTTACACAGGACAATCCGATGTAAATGAAGATAAAAAAGAAAATAACAAATGGATTATTGCAAATTTAAAAAATAACCCAAGAGTTTGGTTTGGTGGTGAAGGTTTTGGTGCAGATCCACGCGCGCAAACGGAGGATTTAGGTGATAATTCAGTTTTAGCAAGTGAGTATGGTATCAAAAACTTAAAGCGCATCATTGTTAAATTACCAGAGTGGACCAAAGAAGAAGCAGATAAATATAAAAACTTAAATGATATTTATATGCAACTGGCTGGTCAATTCAACAGATACATGAACCATGTGGCTAAAAATATTGGTGGTGTTTATGAGAACATTAAGAGTGTCGAGGAACCAGGTGATGTTTATACACCTACACCTGTAGCCATTCAAAAAAGTGCAATGACATTTTTACAAAATCAATTATTCGTAACGCCAAAATGGTTATTGGATAATACCATTTTGAATAAAATTTCAAACCCGGTTGCCAATGAGCGTGTACAAGGAATTCAAACAAGTGTATTAAAAAGCTTACTTGACAAAGGTCGCTTATTAAGATTAACAACAAGTAGCACTCGTTTCAACAATGCAAGCTATGCATTAAACGAAATGATGGATGATGTAAGAAAAGGATTGTTTAGTGAATTAGCTACCCAAAAAGCAACGGATATATTCCGTCGCAACTTGCAAAAAACTTATGTAAGTCAATTAAATGATTTAATCAATCCTAGTGCTAGCCCTGCTGCTGCCATTGGCGGATTTAGAATTGGCGCACCAGTGGATGTTGAAAATTCAGATGTATATTCTGAAGCTAAATCACAATTGAAGAAATTAGCAGCTTCCTTAAGAGCAGCTAGTTCAAGTGATGCAGCAACTTCAAGTCACTATGCTGATTTACAAGACAGAATTAAAAAAGCATTAGATCCTAAATAAATAGGAACTGCTTTTCAGATAAAGCAAAAGCCCCGCCCGATTATCGGTGCGGGGCTTTTTTATGCAACGGATATTATTAAATCGAAATTGTATAAAGCGAAAAATTGCTTGGCTAAGAAATGCGTTTGTAGCATTTCAGGACAAGACTATTTTGTTGCGATAAATGAAATGCTTTTCTATTAAAAGAAATTACTCGTAACGTAGTGCATCAATTGGATTCAATGCGGCTGCTTTCATTGCTGGATAAATTCCTGCAACCAGTCCCACCAAGGTGCAAATGGCAATTCCAATACCTACCCACAACCATGGAACAATGAAGCCTGTTTTTAAAACAATACTAAATATATTTCCCACGAGCACCCCTAAAATAATACCAAATATGGCGCCTAAAATACTAATCAAAATACTTTCAAATAAAAATTGACGTCGCACATCCCTTCTTTTCCCTCCGAGGGCTTTGATCAATCCAACTTCTCTTGTGCGCTCATTTACGGCCACTAACATAATATTCATTAGTCCAATAGCTGCGCCAATTAAAGTGATCAAACCAATAGCACCAGCAGCACCACTAATTCCCGCCAACAATCCAATAAATATATCAGCGAACTTATCACTCTTATCAATGATGAAATTATCTGACTCACTTGGTATTAGTCTACGCGCCTTTCTCATTTGTTCCATGGATTCACCAATGGCTGGATCCAACTCCGCTACATTGTTGACCATCACCCCTATTTGATAGGAGGAACTTATGTTTTGATATTGTCGAATATTTTTAAGGGATGTTATAATGACATCATCTTGACGCATCATTGCACTTGAGCCTTTTGATTTTAATAAACCAATAACACGGTAAGGCTTGCCTCCCACTAAAATAACTTTGTCAACGCTTTTTTCAGGATTATTGGGGAATAATTTAGTAGCCACATTACTGCCAATCAAACAAACATTACGACCACTTTGCAAATCCACATTATTTAAGTTTCTGCCTAAGTCTAATTGGTATCCATTCACCCCAATATAATTTTCATCGCCACCCCACATGGTTACCTGCGGATTTGTTTTGTAGTTTTTATAATGAAGTTCATTGTTTCCGTTTCCACGACGATATACACTTACTTGCGCCCTATTAAAACCATAATTATCCTTAAAATAAACAGATTCCTCTAGTTTAATAGGCTTGTCTAAATTTGATTTTTTTTCCTTCTGCCCTTTTTTCTGTTTTGAAAATTCTTGCTGATTTCTTCCGCCACCCATCATTCTTGCATTCATTTCCTTATAGCGAATACTGAATGCATTTGCCCCCATAAAAGAAAAGTTTTCCTTTAAGCTTTGATTCATTGCTGATATTGCGGTAATAATACCAATCAGCGCCATGATACCAAAAGCAATAATGGCCACCGTAATGCCGGTTCTTAGTTTATTGCTTTTTACAGTGCGCCAAGCTAAAATAAAGGAATCCTGAAGCGTCATGCTAATTATAATTATTGAACATTAAAGGTAGGACAGATTTATGCAAAGATCCCCCTAGTATTTGAAGAGCGGTTAAAAGTAGAGATAATTGAACAATAAATTAGGGAAAACACCTAGAAGGACAATCAAAATAGCAATGACTGCCAACTTGTAAGTATAGGTTTTATCTAATTCGCCAATCGCAGGTGTCCCTGGTATAAAATACATGGCTTGAATCAATTTGAAATAATAATATACACTGATACTAGCAAAAATCATCGCCACCACCACCAACCAGATGCCTGCACCCGCTATTAAAACTGCATTGATCATATAATATTTGGCAAAAAATCCGCCTGTAATTGGTATACCCGCTAAAGAACATAAAAACACAGTCGTTAAAAAAGCTAAAAATGGATGGGACTTGGCTAAACCGTGAAAAGCTTCAAAACTATTTTCTTTCATTTTAACCAACACGGCAAAAATACCGATGCTTGCTAATGAATATACAACGATGTATAAAAGGATGCCTTCGTTGGCAAAGTTGGATGTACCATACAATGCAAATAACATGAAACCTGCTTGTGCGATACTGGAATAAGTTAACATTCTTTTTACGCTTCTTTGAAATACAGCAGTTACGTTACCCACCATCAATGTACTTACAATGACCATTGGTAATATAATGCCCCAAGTTTTTTCAAACGGCTTATATTGAACAAGGTATATATTAATGAATGCGATAAACCCTGCCGATTTAGCAATGGTTGCCATGAAGGAAGTAAATACGGTGGGAGCGCCATCATATACATCCGGCGTCCAAAAATGAAATGGCGCCGCTGAAACTTTAAAATTCATTGCAGCAAAAATCAAAATAAGTCCCGCTGAAAACATGAACTGCTCATTGATTATACTAGGATCAGGTGGGATTATTGTGAAACTGCCCGTTGCGCCATAAATAAAGGTGATGCCTAACAATAGAATACCTGTTGAAAACGAGCCCATTAAAAAATATTTAATGGCTGCCTCGTTACTAAATAAGCTTTTCTTATCTGAGCCTGTTAAAATATATAATGGGATGGATAAAATTTCAATGCCAATGAACAACATCAATAAATTATCAAAAGAGGTTAAAATGCTGGCACCACAAAGCATGAAAAAGAATAAGGCATAAAAATCTGCCGCATGATTTCCAATTTTTGCTATTTCTTCCCCATTGATCCATATATAAATAAAAGTTAAGCAATAAAATAAGGTGTTGGTGTACAAACCGAATCTCGTAAACGACAACATATTATTCGTATCAACATCAACCACATACCAACCATTCAATTGCGCTAGATTAGCTAAAATCAAAAAAATCAAACCAAATAAAGCAATATTTTTTTGCTTATTTTCTCCCTTAACACTCCAGGAAGCAAACATCATTACAACGCCTAAAAAAGCAGAAACTATAATTGCATTCATTACTAATGTGTTTAATTTATTTAACGATTATTTGCTGTAAACTATCGGCCGTTAAATCGAATAAAGGCTGTGGAAATACTCCTGTAACAAAAACGATAATCAATAAAACGATTAATACAATTTGTGCAGGTTTATTTATAGTTTGCATTTGATTGATTTGTGTGCTCACTTCGCCGTAGGCTATCTTTTGAACCATATTTAAGGTATAGATCGCTGCCAATATAATACTTACGCCGGCAGCTGCCCCTACCCAAACATTATACTGGAACAAACTATTAAACATTAAAAATTCACCCACAAAAGCATTGGTTAATGGGAGTGCAATATTGGCTAAAGCGAAACCAACTAACAATATCGCAAGTGTGGGTTGTTTTTTTGCAAGTCCCCCCATTTGTTGCATGGATCTAGTACCCGTTTGTTGTTCAATAATATCTGCAACAATCCATAATCCCAGCACATTAATACCATGTGAAAATAATTGTACCAACACCCCTTGAATTCCAATTTGAAGATGCGAAAATATTGCAGCATTCATTAAACCAATATGCGCAATGGAGGAATATGCAATCAAACGCTTAATATCATCTTGGCGAATCGCAATAAAAGAAGCATATAAAACACCAATCACTGATAAAATGACCACGACATTAATATGTGCTATAAATGCCATTGGGAATAAAGGCATCAACCATCTAAGAACACCATATAAACCCATTTTTACCATCACCGCACTCATGACCATGGTTACCGCGGTTGGGGCTTGCTCATAGGCATCTGGCTGCCAAGTATGTAAAGGAAAGATGGGCATTTTGATGGCAAAAGCAATAAAAAATAATGCGAAAGCTGTGACTTGTTGCCCCCCAGTTAAATTAGCCTTTGCAAAGGATTGTATCAAAAAGCTTTGATCACTGGTATGCATATAAACAAATACAATTCCAATAAGCATCATCAAGGAACCCAAAAATGTATAAATGAAAAATTTAAAAGTAACTGCAATTCTTTTTTCACCACCCCAGATAGAACTTAAAAAATAAACCGGTATCAACGCTAATTCCCAGAAAAAATAAAACAATAAAGCATCCCCCGCTAAAAACACCCCCATCAACCCACTTTGTGTAAAAAGTAATAAGGAAAGAAAAATATTTTTTTGCTTGGGCTGATTGTGTGAAGTCGCTATAATGATTGCTGGAAAACTTATTGCAGTTAATAAAACTAAAATTTTCGCTAAGCCATCTGCATGTAATAAAAATTGTGCATTCAACACTGGAATCCATGGCGCATTAAAATCAACTGCCCCGTTCCCTGCTACTACTAATGCCACCACCAAAGTTCCCAATGTAGAAACAATCGCTACTGTGTTTGCCGATTTATCACTTTTAATAAAAAGCAATAACAAGGCGGTAACAAAAGGAATTAATATAAATGATAGTAACATATAGCTTATTAAATAATTTATTTAATCAAATTGTGAAAAAAACGCAATAATAATGTGTCATTAAACCAAAGTAAAAACAATAATACAATTCCTAAAACCATAAATAAAATATAATACCCTACTTGTCCATTTTGTATCAATCTTAATTGTCTTGCACTATACTGTACTAAT
>JBEATG010000222.1:0-7915 GCA_041162035.1 Bacteroidota bacterium | reverse complement strand
ACGAATGATTGTAAAAGCAATCAAATACATACATCCACATATTGTAAATAATATATTATACCCGATACTTATATTTCCTAAAGCTTTATAAGTGTCTAATAAATATCCTACTAATATCGGGAATAGTATACCTCCAATTGCACCGGCCATTCCTCCAATCCCCACTACCGAACTAACGGACTCCTTAGGAAACATGTCTGAAGCCATCGTAAAAATATTGGTGGCCCAAGCCTGATGCACCGCAATCACCAAACTAATTAAAGCTACAGCGACCCAAACATTTGTGACAAATTGGGCAAGAATCACCGACAACTCAATGATTGCAAAAATAAATAATACTGTTTGTCTTGCATTTAATACACGCCAGCCTTTCTTTATTAAATGGGAAGATAAATAACCTCCCATAACACTTCCAATAGTGGTAGATGCATAAATAATCATCAACTCGATACTTGGTTTTTTTAGATCAATATGAAAAGTGGTTGCAAAATAGGAAGGCAACCAAAATAGAAAAAACCAATAAATGGGATCAATTAAAAATTTACCTGTAACATAAGCCCAGGTTTGTTTGTAGGTAAATAATTTACGCCAAGGTATATCTACTTTAGTAATGGCTTCATTTTGTTGATCTGATTCAATATAAGCGCGCTCAGATTCGGTAAGCCTTTTTTGTTTTGCTGGAATTTCATAAAAATAAAGCCAAGCGATTAACCATACAAATCCCAAGGCACCTGTAATCCAGAAAACTGCCTGCCAGCCATAATTGCTATATATATAGGGAGTGATGAATAAAGCAAAAACTACACCCACACTAGTACCTGCATTAAAAATTCCGGTTGCCAACCCTCGTTCCTTTTTAGGAAACCATTCTGCTACTGTTTTTACAGCGGCTGGAAAATGGCCAGCCTCCCCTATACCTAAAAATATGCGCGCTACACTAAATCCAACAACCGATTTTGCAAGCGCATGAAACATTGCTGCAGTACTCCAAATAATTACTGTAAATGTATAACCAATTTTAGTCCCTACCTTGTCAATAACACCCCCTGCAATTAATAAGCCAACAGCATACGCTGCGGTGAAGGCCATTACGATATGTGAAAAATCAGTTTCAGTCCAATTAAATTCTTTTTCTAAAATTGGTTTTAATAATCCAATAATTTGTCGATCTAAATAATTAATACAGGTTGCCGTAAATAATAATGCAATAATGATCCAACGATAGTTTTTAATTTGTTTCATTATTAAAACTGATTACTTGGATAATTGCATTTGTTGTGCAAATAATGTAAAGTGATTCAGCATGGCTTCACTATCTCTTTTTTGAATTATTTTTTTATCAAATAATTCCGAACCAATTCCTAAGGAAGTTGCGCCAGCTTTCATAAACGCCAACATATTACTTAAATGTATTCCCCCTGTTGGCATTAATTTTATTTTATTTAAGGGTGCTAATACCGCTGAAATATATTCGGAGCCTACTACTGAGGCAGGATATAATTTAACCATTGACGCACCCAATTCCCAGGCTTCGTAAATTTCAGTTGGACTAAATGCACCAGGAAATATAGGCACTTCCAATGAAACACATTTTTTAACAACTTCCGCTTTAAATATTGGCGTTACGATAAAATTGGCACCTGCAGTTATAGCAGATGTTAAATCATCCATCGTACATACGGTACCTGCACCTACATTTAATTCCCCTTTATATTCCAATGCCAAGGAGCTAATCACCGATAATGCCTCTGGCGTATTGAGTGTTATTTCAATAGTAGTAAAGCCGGCTTGCTTATAAATAGGTAAAACAAAATTAATATCGGCCACAGTTAAGTTTCGTATAATACCTACTACTGGCATTTTATCAAATAATTCCCACGAAAATATTGATCGATCCATTTTATATAGTTTGAATATATTTTTTATAAACGGTTAATTGCCCTACAACGGTTGCTTTATCAAACAATGCTGGTGCAATAAATATTACATTATCCATCAATCCCAATTCTTTCAATACAATAGTGTAATAAGAAATTAAATTGGAACTACAACAGACTACTAATTTATTGGTTGCTGATAAAATATTACTTTTTTTCAAATAGTCAAATTCACTACCTATCAATAAGCCACTTAAATAATAAAAATTCTGTTCCTTATTTAATTTGTTCAAAATATCATTTACCCTTACCTGAAATAAATGATTTAATAATGAGCCGTCTTTTGAATCATGAATACCCTTAATAAATGCCGATTGATTTTTTGGGTTTGCATTTCTATCTTCCTGAAGAAACGCAATGGACTTAGATAATGTACCATGCCCTCTTAGTATATGAAACAATTCGCCAGTGATAAATGTCTTAATTGAAACAATAGATTTATCAATTACACTTATATGCTTTGAATGTGTGCCAGGTAGCACGAATACGCCATTGCTTGGTAACTCATTATTTAATTCAGCCGTATGATACAAACCAATCATCTGGGTTTCCTCACCACGCATTAAATCATCAGTACTGCAAACTCCTGTAACTAAGAGGATTGGCGCCCCATTTTGTTGATATCTACATTCAAAACCGTTTGTTGCTGCTAAAGAAAAAGGCAAGTTTTCATAGGGCATATTGATCATCCCAATGGAAGAAATTGCCATACCTGAAATTACCAATGGTAATTTTGCAATATCAATCTCAAGGGAATGGGGTATTTCCCCCATCTGACTTTGAATATATTGTAAATAGTAATCAAAGCGATGCTCTGGGTTTTCGTCCTTTTGAATTAGCCAATTATTGTGGTGAACCAATATTCCATTTTCAGTATGCGTCTCCGCAATCACCTCTGCTTTCAAATTAGTTAACCTTAATCGAAAGCTGGTGGTACCCCAATCACAACATAAAATATATTCTGCTTGCATATGACTAGCAATCTAATTTTCATTTAAAACAAATTCTAAATAGCGAAACACTATTATTTAGCCAATAATAAAATAGGTGTTGTAATACCATTTAAATCATACACCATTTTACCATTTCTAATAGTTGCTTGACATTCAAATTTCTTAGTGCCTGTTTCTTTATGCCCTATACGATCAAAAAATCCAAAATTTCCTTCGCGAATTCCTAAGATAGCTAAATCTGCAACTGAACCCACGGATAAATTTCCTAACTCCTCGCGCTTAATTGATTGTGCGGGCGCCCATGTGCTTGCCTTAATGATTGCAGGTACTTCCATACCCATAGTCATAAAAATGGACATCACATTTAACATATCCTTCATTGCATTATTCATACTTCCTGTATGCAAATCAGTACTTATTGTATTAGGATAAAATCCTGCTTTAATTGCAGGCAATGCTTGATCAAATGCAAAACTTGCACCACCAAAACCTACATCAAATATAATACCTCTTGCTTGCGCCTCTTTTATAAACGGTTTCAATTGACGCGTTTTAAAATCAACGATTGGATCTCTTCTTTGTAATTCAGTAAATGCGTGTGTATAAATATCGCCTGGTCTTAAATGTTTAAAAAATAACTCCTGTATTGACAATGGCGCATGTGAATCGTCACCTCCAAAATCTACAATCACTGGAATATCACCCGCTAACTTACCAGCAGCAACTGCGTTATCCACTGGCGTCCATTCTGCATTTTCAAAATGCGCTACTTTAAATCCTACAATGTCTTTTTTATTTTGCTTTGCAACATACGCAGCCATTTTAGCATCCATATCTCTTGCGTCTTGCTCGTATGCACCGCCTCGCATACCCTCTCCCACAATATTTAAAAAAGACAATACCCTTGTTTGAGATACGTCAATTACATTTTTCTTGAATATTGGAAAGTTTTTCCAACCAGCACCACCGCAATCCACAATGGTGGTAACACCCACCCTAAATGTATAGCCATCAGGCATTAACGCACCATTGCCATCACTTAAATAACGATCAGGTTGCGTACCTGCAAAAACATGACCATGAATATCAATCAAACCTGGAGCAACAATTAAACCTTTTGCATTCACAACTTGCCCAGCACCCGTTGCATTTATATTTTTTGCAACACTTGCAATTTTACCATCTTGAATGGCAATATCCATAATTTCATTGATGCCATTTTTAGGATCAATCACCAACCCGCCTTTTATAACAATACTATATGCTTGCGCATTTGCATTATAAAAAAATACGGTTAAACATAAGATTGAAATAAATACTTTTTTCATAATTTATTTTTTAAAAGATTAAGCTTTTGCTAATAATAATTCCTCCCTTACACGCTTTGCTACAATTTTCTCTTCCCCTTCTTGTAACATAAATACCGTAATGTTTATCCCTGTCCCATTGGCCATAACCTCAATGGATGGGCTTCCATTTCTTAATTTTAACATTAAATCCTTATTATTCGTTTTCACTTTTGACTCATCCCACTTTATAAAAAGAAGTGGCGTATGATTTGCAATGGGTGGAACTGAAATTTCTGTTGTTACACCTTCAACTGAATTAACAGCTGTTTTAATAGAATCAATTTTCGATTCCCACATTTTCCACTCTGCATCGTGGTCTTGATTGATGTACTTTTCAAGTGCCACATACATGCCTACTATTTCCTCTTTATTCACTTTCATTCCGCGACCTATATTTCCACCACGTGGTGGCGCACTTAAACGCGCTGCAGCGATCAAATCCTTTCGACCCATTAATATCCCTGCACTCTGAGGACCACACATTGCTTTACCGCCTGATATACAAACCAAATCAAAACCAAGTTCATTGTATTTCCATAAATTGGAAACTGGTGGCACATCTGCAGCCATATCAATCATGGTTGGAATTTTGTATTTTTTTGCAATCGCCACCCACTCTTCATGTTGAATTTTTCCCATCGGCGCATTGCTATTTAAAAACCACATCATTGCCGTTTTTTCATTGATTGCTTTTTCTAACTCTTGCACTGTTTCAATTTCAATAATTTTTGCCCCTGTGTTGGTTAATGCATGTACATACCCAATATTATGCCCCTTTTGAACAATTACTTCGGATTTCATTCCTGATACATTAGGCAATTGCGCCACTTTTTTCATATCCATTCCAGTCAAAACCCCTGCAGTACCTAACACTAATGCACTCCAACATCCAGCAGTAACAGTTGCTGCTTCCGCATGACATAATTCAGCAATTTTTTCGCCCACTTTATCTTGCACTTCATCCAACATGGCAAATTGCTTTGCACTTTGCTTAATGGTTTCAACAACTTCGTCATGCATTAAAGATGCAGTCATAGCCGTATAAGTACCAGCCGCATTTATAAATGTTCGAATGCCCAATTCCTTTAATATATTCCTTTTAGCAGCCGGCGCTTTAGCAAATGCTTTTGTTGGTATTAAACCTGCTGCAACACCTGTCCCAATGGGCAACATGCTTGCGTATTTAAGTAAATCTCTCCTTTTCATATTTCTAATTTTAAAGTAATTTAATGAAAAAAGGATTTAGTTGTTACTAAACCCTTTTTTTTACGATTGCTAAACCCATATTCCCATAAAAGATCTTATAACTAATTTTGTTGACCTATTTTTGGACTTCACTAAACAGAACATAATTCATGTATATATAATTAAAAATATTTAGTAGATTTATAATGCTTTAACAATTGCTATAAATACGAAAACCATGCAGCTTAAAAAATTACCCCAATTATTTGTTTTCACAATTTGTTTGTTTTTAACGAGTTGTAGTAATTTTTTCAGTGAAAAAAACGGCGGCTTAATTTTACCCGATGGCTTTGAGGCGGTAGTGGTAGTGGATAGTTTACCAGGCAGAGCAAGGCATTTGGCTGTAAATGAAAATGGGGATATCTATGTGAAAGGGAATCGCTTTGTAGAAGGCGGAATGAATTTTGTTTTAAGAGATGAAAACAAAGATGGTCGCGCTGACATCATTAAAAATTTCGGTCCAAAAATTAGAGAGGGTGCTTATGCAACCAGTATGCGCATTCATAATGGTTATTTATACACGAGTTCCGAAATGTTGGTGTACAGATACAAACTTAATCCTAAGTCGATGGTTCCCATGGGCGAACCAGAATATATTGTTATTGATAGTGGTCGCAGAAGAGAACATGATGGAAAGCCATTGGCCTTTGATGGCAAAGGACATATTTTTGTTCCCTTTGGTGCGCCATCAGATGCTTGTCAAGTGGAAAATAGATTACCTGGTTCCCCAGGCATGCTGCCCTGCCCTATTTTAGATTCTAATGCAGGCGTATGGATGTTTGATGAAAATAAATTGAATCAATTTAGAACCGTTGATGGTGTAAAAGTGGCCACTGGTTTAAGAAGCTTAGTAGCAATGACTTGGAACACACAGGATAATTCCTTGTATTGTGTGGGTCATGGCAGAGATGGACTTGTAAATACTTGGCCGCAATACTATAATGCATGGCAAAGTGCATTATTGCCTTCTGAAGCTTTTTATAAATTAAAACCAGGCGCAAATGCTGGTTGGCCTTATTACTACTTTGATCAAATGAAAGGAAAAGTAATGCTAAATCCTGAATATGGCGGTAATGGTGAAATTGAAAATACAGATACGACCATTGAAACACCGATAGTTGGTTTCCCTGGACATTTTGCACCAAATGATTTATTATTTTATACTGGTGATCAATTCCCTGCTCGTTATAAAAATGGTGCGTTTGTTGCATTTCATGGATCCACTATTCGTGCGCCGTACCCGCAAGCTGGATACATTATAGCATTCGTTCCTTTTGTAAATGGCAAACCACAAAAGTGGGAAGTATTTGCAGATGGTTTTACGGGAAGAGACACTTTAGTGAATACCAGTGATTCTAAATATCGTCCGATGGGATTAGCGCAAGGTCCAGATGGTTCCTTATATATTTCAGAATCAGAAAAAGGAAAAATTTGGAAAGTGAAATTCAATGGAAAAAAAGAGGAGTTCACTGAAAAGAGTTTGGCAAAAATGAAAGAAAGAGAAAACAGAACCTACGTTAAAAATCCAGATATCGTTTTAGATAATTTAGAGCGTAACAAAGTAGCCATTGGTGGAGAAAAATTATACCAAATGAATTGCTTGATGTGTCATCAGAAAAATGGGAAAGGCGATGGCGTCAGATTCCCTTCTATTGCCGCATCGGATTGGGTGAATGGGAATAAGGACACCTTAATATCGGTCATATTAAAAGGATTGGAAGGACCTATAAAAATTAACGGCGAGCCTTTTGTTGGTATGATGCCAAAATTTTCACAACTACCTGATCAGGATATTGCAAGTGTACTAAGTTATATTAGACGCAACTTTGATAACCATTCGGATTCTGTTACAAAAACAGAAGTTGCAGTTGTTCGTCAAAGATTAAGGTTAATCAAGATCAAACAAATGCAACTTCAGAATATTAGTGAAACAAAATAATTTATTTTACATAAATAGGATTCGCTAGTCCGTTTAAATCAAACAGAACCTTGCCCCCCTTGATGGTAACTTCACATTCAAGTTTTTCAGTGCCCTTTAATTTGAATCCAGTTTTATCATAAAAGCCAAAATTGCCTTTTCTAATATTAAAGATGGCAATATCCGCTTCGGAACCTTCAGATAAATTACCCAATAATGGGCGATTAATAACCTGTGCAGGCTTCCATGTACTCGCCTTGATCACTTCCACCAATGACATACCCATATTTAAAAATTTGGACATCACACTTAATTGATCCTTCATGGAAGTATTCATACTACCCGTATGTAAGTCAGTACTGATGGTGTTTGGATATAGGCCTGCTTTCAAAGCTGGTATTGCTTGTGAATAATTAAAACTTGCCCCACCATAACCCACGTCAAAAATGATCCCTCTTTTTTGTGCCTCTAATACAAATGGCTTAAGATTATTTTTCTCATCTACAATTTCCT
>JBEATG010000198.1:0-2913 GCA_041162035.1 Bacteroidota bacterium | reverse complement strand
CTAATGCGCCTTCGCTAATATCTAATCCAGTAATGGTGCAATTGGGCAAGGCTGTTTTTAATGCAATGGGGATGCAGCCAGAGCCAGTTCCAATATCAATGATATGTAAAGGCTTATTAATAATTTCTGCATATTCAAGGACCCATTCTACTAACTCTTCAGTTTCAGGGCGTGGTATTAATACTTGATCGTTAACTATATATTCTTTACCCATAAACCAAGCCTTTCCTAAAATATATTGTATGGGTTTGCCTTTGGCTAATTCTTCCCCATATTTCTTCAGCTCATTTACTTGCACTTCGCTTAACTGATCGTTTTTATGAATGACTTGTTGTAGTTGGTTGTTTCCAGTAACATGTTCAAATAACATGGACAATAAGCTGTTCAGTTCAATGGCGTCAAATTGATCCGCTAGTTGCACTTTTAATGCTTGTTTGCTTTCTAGTAAAGTCATACTGCAATGTTACTAATGATTACGCATTATGAACTAGCTTTGCATTAAATAATTATAAATACTATTTATTCCAGCAATGAGCCCCTTTCATTATAATACCATCGAGCAAACGGCCATGGCTGAATTTAAGGATCGGGGCAGTAAATTTTTTGCATATGCTTATCCAGCACAGAGTATTGATCACTGTAAAAAACTGGTCGCGCAATTAAAAAAGGAACACCCTAAAGCGGTTCATCATTGTTTTGCTTATCGCATGGGTGTTGAAGGGCTGGTTTTTAGAGTAAGTGATGATGGAGAGCCTGCGGGAACGGCTGGGCGTCCTATTTTGGGTCAAATTGATAGCAAGGAGTTAACCAATATATTGGTCGTGGTAGTACGTTATTTTGGCGGTAGCTTACTGGGGGTGCCTGGTTTAATTAATGCTTATAAAACCGCTACTTCATTGGCATTACAACTAACGCCACAAATTCAAAAAGCGGTGGAGCTGAACTATGAAATTAATTTTGATTATCATCAAATGAATGAAGTGATGATGGTATTAAAACAATACAATTGTTCTGTGGTTTCACAATCAGCACAATTATTTGTTTCTTTAAAAGTGGGCATTCCCAAAATACGATTGGATGAAGTGATGAATAAGTTGAATGATCTAAAAGGAGTAAGCTATTCAACAACCTTAGTTGTTTAACACGAATGAGATAATGGAACTTATATAATGTTATTTATTACTTAGGTTGGTTTAAGCAAGCCATTCGCGTAAAGGCCTTAATATTTATAAAATCCTTCTCCTGTTTTAACCCCTAATTTTCCCTCGGTAACTTTTTGTACTAATAAATTGGCAGGGGCATATTTTGAATTGTTCAATCCCTTTTCCATTATCTCTAAAATATTTTTACAAACATCTAGCCCAATATAATCAGCTAATTGCAAGGGTCCCATAGGGTGGGCCATACCTAATTTCATAATTTGATCAATGGTGCTGGCGTCGCTCACGCCCTCTGATAAAGCAATAATTGCTTCGTTAATCATGGGCATTAAAATTCGATTGGCGATAAAGCCAGGGAAGTCGTTCACTACGCAAGGTATTTTACCTAATTGTTCAGTTAAGGATATAATTGTTTTAGTGACCAATGGATCCGTTTCCTTGCTATTGATTACTTCCACTAATTTCATCACGGGTACCGGATTCATAAAATGCATTCCTATCACTTGGCTAGGTCTTTGCGTGGCTGCAGCTAGCTCGCCTATAGAAATACTGGAAGTATTTGTAGCTAATATGCAATTTGGTTTTGCATATTTATCCATCTCGGCGAATATCTTTTTTTTAATAATACTATTTTCAGTCGCGGCTTCAATAATTAAATCAGCATCTGCAATACCTGTATTTAAATCAGTATGGGTGGTGATATTGGAAAGTAGGGCTGCTTTGTCATTCGCGGCGATACTTCCTTTGGCAATTTGTCGGTCTATATTTTTCTCGATGGTGCTGATGGCTTTTTCTAAAGCTGAATTATCGGTGTCAATTAAATGTACCAAAAAATGATGTTGTGCAAATACATGTGCAATACCATTTCCCATGGTCCCTGCGCCAATGACTGCAATCATTTTCATGTATTATTTTTTTCTTGATTTATAATCGCCCCTTTTCCATGAGTTAATAAAACTTTTCCAAGCTACAGGGTTTAAAATATTCATTGGTGGCAATTGCCCTGAATAATAATATTTTGATGCTTGTTGGTTGAGCGATGCGCCTACTGCTTCCTTGCCGTCAAAAGGCAAACTAGATAAGATGATTCTTTTTTGACTTGCGCTTGTGTTTTTTCTTGCCGTTTCGTATAAGTCTTCGTCAATTTTTGCATTTACAAAATCACGTTCAAATTGTGCTCTGGTGGGACGCGGTTTTAAAATAGTGGCTGGTAAAAAATTGGTGTCATTAATCATTAACTGTATCACACTATATTGGTTGCCTTCTAAATTTTCAGGGATTAAGATGGTTCTATTTTTGAATCCAATACAAGAGAAGGTAATATTTTCACCCTTATTGACTGCAATCGAAAATACCCCATCATTGTTGGTAATGGTGCCTCGACCTTTTTTATTTACCACCACACTTGCAAATGGAATAGCCTTTAAACTATCTGCGGTCATCACCACGCCATATAGTTGTACTACTGAATCGCGATAAATATCTGGCACAGTAGTTTGTGCAAAATTAGTGAATGGCGTTAATGCAAAAACGATAAAAAGTATAAATAGGTGTCCTTGTCGCATGTAGTGCAAAATTAAGGGGCAATCCTTAAAAAACCGCAGCATTTTTTATGATCAAAATGGGCTATTTTTTAAATAATAATGGATAATCCTCCAATTAAAACTGCAAAATAAGCCTATTGAGACTTAACTTTGCACGTCGCTATTTTTTTAACAAAAACTTTCAAAATGACAGTGGATTTGATACTAAA
>JBEATG010000182.1:0-2608 GCA_041162035.1 Bacteroidota bacterium | reverse complement strand
ATGTAAATGTTGAAATAAGTATTACTGCAGTGGTAGATTTGTAGATTTTATTTCAAGACTACTTGATAACTAGTTTCAAATACAATATTTTCCTGGGGCTTCACTATGTGGAGCCCTATTTTATTATTAAAAGCATTAGGCGCGCCGCTCAAATTTTCAATAGCGATACTTTTTCTATCTGGAGGCGTATACAATTGTAGATACGGATAAAGTGAAGATGGATTTATTTTTAAAATAAATTTTTCGTTTTGCAAAGTACAGGAACTATTTTCTGCAATTAATTCATAGCCATCATCTAGTTGCAAATCCCCAATGTTTAAACCATTGTCAAAACGTTTATCTGCAATCATATTTCCAGTAGGGAGTAAGTCGCTATCGTATTCCATTTTTCCTTTACTTAAAAATTGTAATGAACAATTGTCAATACTTTCGCCTAATGTAAAGTAAGGGTGCCAACCATCCACTAATGGAATAGGAACGATGGCATTATTCAGTACAGTAGTTTGCACTGAAACCTTATTATTTTTTTCTAAAATCCATTTTACTTGCATCGTGAAAGGAAATGGATAACCCTTATCACTTCCAAGATAATGATGTACTAAAATAACAGCTGCCTGATATTCGGTTGCTTCAGTAGCTTGTACAATAAATTCAGCATCATACATAATTCCATGTATCGCATGTTCGTCCATATAAAAACGATCCATGGTATATATTGTATCTAGGTGTGTGTACTGCCCTTTATACAATCTGCACACATAGGGACTCATTTTTGCACTTCTGAATCCTTGGTTTTCAAATTCATTCCCTGTGTTTGCCTGGTTACCCATGACAAATTGATGCAATTCCTCCCCTTGCCGCAAATGCCAACTGTTTAAAAGGGCGCCTTTTGTCAAAATTTCGATAGTTGCACCCAATGCAACGTCAACTAATTGAATCAATGTAACATGATTGATTGTATTCTGCTTGATTTGAAAGGGCATTGTATTTAGTTTGAATGGAAAATTAAAACTATTCTACTAACTTTGAGTAGTAAAGGAATTAATTATGAAAAATTGTTTTGTTTTTGGATTGTTATTACTAGTGAATAGTTTAGTAGCCCAAGGGTATAAAAAATACGATAGCACCTTAAAAATTGGCAAAGCGGGGTTTAAGATATTTTCTTTGAATAAAACAGCTGATCGTAATACCTTAACAATAAGACCCATTGGTTTTAAATCAGAAGCAAGGGAAGCGTCTTTGGAAATTAAAGCAAGGGTTTTGTCAGCTGAAATTGATGATTTAAACAATGACGGATTCCCTGAAGTAATTATTTTTATTGAAGAACCAAAGGGAAATAAATCGTTGTTCTGCATAAGTTCCAAGGAAAATGAGCGCATGGAGCCTATCTTTTTTCCTGATATCAAAGATGATATGAGATTAAGTAAAGGCTATCGGGGAGCCGATGAATTTAGATTATTGGAAGGAGTTTTATTTAGGAAATTTCCCATTTTTGAATCTGACACTGCAATTAAAGCGCCCACTAATAAAGTGCGACAAATTTTATATCGTGTAATAGCTGGAGAGCAGGGTAGTTGGAAGTTTAAATCTTTCAAAGATTTTGACATGAATGCAGAAGTAAAATAGAAAGGAATAGACTAGCTAATTTAATTAGGTATACACTCGCAATTTTACTATTGCCCATGGGTTATAATAATTTTTCCTACTGCTTTTTCACTTCCTAGCTCATCCCTTGCAAATACGAGATATACACCAGTTGCAACTTTATTTCCATCATAAGTTTTACCATCCCAAATAGCTTGGCCGCCTAAAGCCCTGGTCTGAAATACCAATTTTCCATTGAGCGATGTTATTTTTACAATTGCGTTTTCTACCAATCCCCGTATTGCAATTGGGCCGTTATAATTCGGAGCAATTGGATTGGGAAAAATATTGATTTGTTGCATCGGAGCTGCACCTGATGTTGCAGTGCTTCGATAGCTTGCCATTTGTTGTGCGGTATTAAAAAAAACTTCACCAGTAGTAGGTGCAATGACAATTTGACGAATAGTGTCATTCGGTAAAGGGCTATTGTTTTTGGTAAATCTTTCTATAATTTCAGTGCCATCATTACTCAATAGCCAAGTACCATTATTGGTGCCGACCCATTTTCGGTTAGCGCCGTCTGCAATAATACAATTCACATTTTCTTTTTGAAAGAGTAATCCTGCAAATCCATTGTTGTTTTTAATTTGAGGTAAGTAGGCTTTGCATGAACTTATTTCATTACAATCAAAAAGGCCAATGCCATTGTTGGTGCCAATCCACATGGTGCCATTTTTATCATCCATCATACTGGTCACTGTGCTACTTGGTAAGTTATTGTTAAAGGGATTAATGGTACTCCATTTTTCGCCAGTGGCATTTGGGTTATAGACCATAATACCTTGGTACCTTGGTGCAATCATCCATGCCTGTCCTTGTTGGTTAATGAACATTTTGTTGATGCCAACGAGCGAAAGGGTATTGGGCGGCGTAATTAATTTCCAGTTATTATTTTGTCTTTGTAAAATTCCTTGGCCTTCAAGTAATGTCCACAGTGTACCATCACTATTAAATTGAATATTGC
>JBEATG010000147.1:0-2580 GCA_041162035.1 Bacteroidota bacterium | reverse complement strand
CTTCAAAGTATTCCAACATCGCTCCACCTCCTGTACTCACATAACTTACCTTATCATTAAAGCCAAACTGGTTAACGGCTGACACACTGTCGCCACCACCCACCAAACTAAAGGCGCCGTTCTGCGTAGCTTCGGCTACCGCAACTGCAATCGCCTTGGTACCTGCTTGAAAATTTTCCATTTCAAAAACACCCATAGGACCATTCCATAATATGGTTTTACTTGCTAAAATTACTTTGGCAAATTGTTCCCTCGATTTTTCTCCTACATCCAAGCCTTCCCATCCATCTGGAATTTCACCACTAGCGCAGGTTTGCGTATTGGCTGTATTACTAAAATCATCTGCTACCACATTGTCCACTGGCAAATGAATATGCACACCCTTCGCTTTCGCTTTTGCTAAAATTTCAAGTGCCAAAGGCATACGATCATCTTCATGAATTGACTTTCCAATTTTACCACCCTGTGCTTTAAAAAAAGTATACGCCATACCACCACCAATAATAATATCAGTAGCACGCTCCAATAAGTTTTCAATGATTAAAATTTTATCAGACACTTTTGCGCCACCAATAATTGCTGTAAATGGTTTTTGTGCAGCATGCATCACTTTTTCAGCACTCATTACTTCACCTTCCATTACTAATCCAAAAGTTCGGTTGGCTGGAGAAAAGAATTGTGCAATGATTGCTGTTGAAGCATGTGCGCGGTGCGCTGTTCCAAATGCATCGTTCACATATACATCTCCTAATTTTGATAATTTTTCTGCAAAAGCGACATCCCCTTTTTCTTCTTCTTTATAAAAACGTAGATTTTCTAATAACAACACCTGCCCTGCTTGTAAAGCTGCTGCTTTATCAATAGCTTCTGCTCCAATACAATCATTAGCAAATTGTACCTCCACGCCTAATAGTTTAGACAAATGCGCAACAATATGTTTTAAAGAATACTTTTCGGTTGGACCATCCTTCGGACGACCTAAATGGCTCATTAAAATGACGCTGCCGCCATCCTTTAATATTTTTGTAATCGTAGGAATGGTTGCACGCATACGATTGTCGTCAGTAATTTCAAATGCATCATTTAAAGGCACATTAAAATCAACACGAATCAAGGCTTTTTTACCAGCGAATGAAAAATCTTTAAATGAACTCATATTTTTATTTGTTTCTTTTACAATATAATTAAAAATGCCCTCCCGAGGGAAGGCATTGTATAAAAAAATCTTACTTTATTTTACTTGCGAAATACTTAACAGTGCGCACTAGCTGACTTACATAACTCATTTCATTATCATACCAACTTACTGTTTTCACCATTTGAACATCCCCTTGCGTCATTACTTTAGTTTGTGTTGCATCAAATAATGAACCGTATGAAATTCCAATTACATCTGAACTTACAATTTCATCTTCTGTGTAACCAAATGATTCATTTGCCGCTGCTTTCATTGCTGCGTTCACTTCCTCAGCAGTTACCTTTTTAGATAAGATGGTCGTTAATTCAGTTAAAGAGCCTGTGATGGTAGGAACACGTTGTGCAGATCCATCCAACTTACCTTTTAAAGAAGGCAATACCAAACCAATCGCTTTTGCAGCACCTGTACTATTCGGTACAATGTTTGCAGCAGCAGCACGTGCACGACGTAAATCACCTTTAGGATGCGGACCGTCTAACGTGTTTTGATCATTTGTATAAGCATGTACTGTTAACATTAAACCTGTAACAATACCGAATTTATCTTCTAATACTTTCGCCATTGGTGCTAAACAGTTTGTGGTACAAGATGCACCAGAAATAACTGTTTCAGAACCATCTAAAATTTCATGGTTGGTATTAAATACAACTGTTTTCATATCACCAGTTGCTGGCGCAGAAATGACAACTCTCTTTGCACCTGCTTTAATATGTAATTCCGCTTTTTCTTTATCTGTAAAGAATCCTGTTGATTCAATCACTACATCAACGCTATGCGCGCCCCAAGGAATTTGCGCTGGATCACGTTGTGCATATATTTTAACCGCGTGGCCATTCACCACAACAGCATCTTCCGTTGATTTCACATCCGCATCAAAACGACCTTGTGCACTATCATACTTTAATAAATGTGCCAAAACCGCAGGAGAAGTAAGGTCATTGATCGCCACTACCTCAATCCCTTCCATGTTATAAATTTGGCGAAAAACCAGACGACCAATACGGCCAAATCCATTGATTGCTACTTTAACTGAACTCATTTTTATCGATTTTAATTGAATAGGAGATGCAAAGGTACCATCTTTTTAAAAAATAAGGGCTAAATAACTAAGAATAAATCAACAAAATCAAGGATTTTAGACAAACAACTGGTCGTATTGACCTGTATTGGCCGTTTACCCAAATCCGCATTGGCACTAATTCAAATCCCCTACAGTATTGATATTCATTAAAAAAAGCAAAAATCTTTTGGCAGTAAAGCGTTTGAGACCTATTTTTGCGACCCTAATAACATAGAGAACCTGGAGCGTTCGACTAAGGGTTAGGTCACCTCCCTTTCACGGAGGTAATACGGGTTCGAATCCCGTACGCTCTACAAAGCCT
>JBEATG010000157.1:0-2889 GCA_041162035.1 Bacteroidota bacterium | reverse complement strand
GCTTTAAGGCCAGTATGGAAAAATGGGCCATAGGAAAAGCCATAGGACATACTATAATTTCTATTCAATGGTGCATCTAGTAATTCATATCCTACATGGGTAGCCCATTTACCAGCAGTTATTTTAAGTTTGTCTGTGAGTCCATAGGACACATACGCTTGTTTTAAATAAGTCAAAAAACCATTGTCATTATAGGAAAATTCTTCTGCTCTTTTACCAACACCAAGGTCAACAGTAGCTGCAAATTTCCCCAAACTTTGATCCACTTTCAAGCTGGCCATTCCTAGGGCTAATTTTTTATTTGAATTGGTAAAACTTGTCAAGTTATTGGTAACACCTGAAGGAGTCGAAAAGCTATTTCTAAAATAAGCGTCAATAGACCCGCTCGTGGTAATACTATATTTAGGTGCGGTTGAGTCAGTTTGAGCGAAACTTGTATTAAATATTGAAAACAGGACTGCCAATAACGAAATTTTTTTTAACATTGTATTAGATTTTAATTTTGATGGGTACAGCAGATGGGCTTTTCTCAGAAGCTGATCACCGCTGTACCTGTTTTTGTTTAGGATTTTAATGGGTTTCTGCCATATTTTTCATCGTGTTGTGAAGCATCTAATCCTAATTCCTCATCTTCTTCAGTTACACGTAAAGGCATAATAATTGAGATGAATTTAAATATCACGAAGGATACAGAAAAACTATACGCAACTACAATCAACATCGCCTTTAATTGTACTAAGAAAAAGGCAGGATTACCATAGAACAAACCATCATTTCCTGCAGCATTAACTCCTTTTGATGCAAAAACACCAGTCATTAACATACCCACCATTCCACCAATACCATGACAAGGAAATACATCTAAAGTGTCATCTACTCTTGATAATTTAAATGCATGACTTGCTACATTTGAAATAATTGCAGCGACCATACCAATAAAAATACTTTGTGGGATTCCAACAAAACCAGCAGCAGGTGTAATGGCAACTAATCCAACTACAGCACCAATACAAAATCCAAGTACCGATGGTTTTTTTCCTTTTAATACATCAAAAAACATCCAAGCCAACCCTGCAGCCGCAGCAGCAGTGTTGGTGGTTGCAAATGCATTCACTGAAAGTGCGTTGGCGCCTAATGCAGAACCTGCATTAAATCCAAACCAGCCAAACCAAAGTAAGCCTGTTCCAATTAATACATAAGGGATATTCGCTGGGGGAATTTCTTGTTGTTCTAATTTTGAGCGACGAGATTTTAATACAATCGCTCCCGCTAATGCCGCGCAGCCTGCACTAATATGAACGACTGTTCCGCCGGCAAAATCAAGTGCCCCCATTTTAAATAAAAATCCTTGTGGGTGCCATGACCAATGTGCTAATGGTGCATATACTAAGATGATAAATAAGATAATAAATAATGCATAAGAAGTAAACTTGATTCTTTCTGCAACAGCACCTACCACCAAGCCTGGTGTTATGATGGCAAACATCAATTGAAATAATGCAAACAACAATAAAGGTATGGTCATTGCGGATCCACCTTGTAAAGTGGGTGCGCCATCAACGACACCTTTAAAAAATAAGTGTGTCATTGGATTCCCAATGATACCATTGATACTTTCTCCAAAACATAAGCTGTACCCAAAACTGATCCAGATAACTGAAACGATACCTGCAGAAACCATACTTTTGATCATGGTGGAGATTATGTTTTTACGATGCACCATTCCGCCATAGAAAAAGGCGAGACCAGGTGTCATAATAAAGACTAGGGCAGTGGCTACTAAAATCCATGCAATGTCTGCCGCGCTATATTCGCCTGCATAACTTGGAAGTTGTGGGACAAATAAGGCTAATACTGCAACGATCAGTAATAGAACGAAGGGAGCAAATTTTTGTACTGCTGGGTTTTTCATTTGTGGTTGATTTAGTATTAAGAAAAATAATATATGTTGTTTATAGAGTAAAACTAATAAAAAATGACATTAAATATTTCTATATACATATATATAATTAAATATAATATAAATGAAAAACATCTTAAAATTAGCTAATAGTCAATAGGGTATTATTTTATTATAAAATATTTTAATTTATATAATTAAATTAATGTGGAAAAAAAGTTGAATAAATTCGACTAAAAACAAAAAAATGCGCAAAAAAATAGGGCTAAACATAATATTTAGCCCTATTCAGTAAATTTATATGAATTGGATTAGCTTGATTGAACGAATAAGCTGGCATCTTTTGAAGCTAATAAAGTGGAACCTGTTAAAAATATGTCCACTTGACGGGCGCATTCGCGACCCTCACTAATAGCCCAAACGACTAGTGATTGTCCACGACGCATATCACCCGCAGTGAAAACCTTGGCAATATTTGTTTTATAGTTTTGTTCTGATGCCTTTACATTTCCTCTTTCATCTAAAGCAACATCAAGTTCATCGATAATGCCAGTTGGATCCGCATGTAAAAATCCCATCGCTAATAGTGCTAATTCGCAAGGAATTTCTCTAATGCTTCCTTCCTTTTCAGTGAATTTGGATGGCCTTCCATCCGCGCTGCTTGTCCATTCAAGATCAACAATCTGCAATGCTTTCAAATTCCCATTTTCATCACCAACGAATGCTTTTGTGGCAACACCCCATATTCTATCAGCACCTTCCTCATGCGAGCTAGTTGTTTTTAAAATCATAGGGTAGCTAGGCCATGGCATATATTCTGCTCTTGCTTCTGGTGGTTTTGGTAGTAATTCAAATTGTGTAACTGATTTGGCTTCATGTCTATTTGAAGTTCCTACACAATCACTTCCTGTATCTCCACCACCAATCACCACCACATTTTTTTTAGTTGCTTTAATATCTTGTTCCTCAAGGCTAATGTTGCTTACTCT